>CAYVVX010000581.1:0-3978 GCA_964455315.1 uncultured Planctomycetales bacterium
AGGAGTTGCCGTCGGCCCTGGCGGCCGCGGCGTTGATCGCCCGGGCCCGGGAGGCGGCATCGGGCAGCGAGGCCGAGATCACCTGGAGCATCTCCCCCGATCCCGGCTCCACCCACGTGCCACCCGACGAGCTGCCCGGCTACCGGCTCATCCGCGAGATCCACCGCGGCGGGCAGGGTGTCGTCTATGAGGCCGTTCAGGAGTCGACCCATCGCAGCGTGGCCGTGAAGGTGCTGCTGGAAGGGCCCTTTGCCGACGAGCCATCGCGGCTGCGGTTCGAGCGGGAAGTCCAGCTCGTCGCCCGACTCAAGCATCCCAACATCGTGGTGGTGCATGACAGCGGGGTCGCGGCGGGGCGCCACTTCCTGGTCATGGACCTGGTCGAAGGCAGCCAGCTCAGCCGATTCGTCCGCGACCACGGGCTTCGCCCGCGCCAGGTGGTGGAACTGGTGGCGTCGGCCTGCGAGGCGGTCAGCTACGCCCATCAGCACGGCGTGATCCATCGCGACCTGAAGCCCTCCAATATCCTGGTTTCCTCCGAAGGCCGTCCCTGCGTCCTGGACTTCGGTCTGGCCAAGATCATCTCCGACCATCAGAACGAGGTTCCCGATCCGACCCTGACCCACCCGGGGCACCTGCTGGGCACCATCCGCTACATGGCCCCGGAGCAGACCCGCGGCAACTCGGAAGAGGTCGATGCCCGCAGTGACATCTACGCGATGGGACTGATCCTGTTCGAACTGCTGACCGGCAGGGCCGCTTACGAGACGGTCGGCGACCTGACCGTGGCCATCCGCAACATCCGCGAGCAGGATGCCCCGCGGCCCTCCGCGCTGACCGGGCGGCGGTCGGTCTCCGGCATCGACTCCGACCTGGACGCCGTGGTGCTCAAGGCGCTGGAGAAGGAGCAGCGCCGCCGCTACCAGTCCATGAGCGAGTTCGTCCAGGATCTGCGCGCCTGGCTGGGGGGCGACCCGGTCCAGGCCCGCTCGGCCAGCTCGCTGTACGTCCTCTCGCGCATCGCCCGGCGGCATCGCTACACCGCGACTGTCGCCGGTCTGCTGCTGGTCATCACCACCACGCTGTCGCTGATCTGCCTGTGGTTCTACCTCGGCGGTCGCGAGGCGCTGGCCGCCCGGACGGAAACCGAGGGGCGTTACGCCGCCGCGGCGTCGCTCTTCGAACAGGCCGGCGGCGACGCCCGGGATGCGATTCACCGCAACGCACTGGGCTGGTTCCTCGCCGAGTGGCGCACGGGCAACGAGCCCAGGGCCCGCGAGATTCGCGACCGGATGCCCGCCGGTGCTCCCGAGCGCATGGTGATGAGCTACCTGCTGGGGGATGGCCCGGCCGCCGATCAGTTGCTCGCCGCCATGCCCTCGGGTGCGCGGGCGCTGGCCGACTTCGCTCTGGCGGAGGAGGATTTCCGGGTTGGTGACGCGGCCGCGGCCCGCGACCACCTGCAAGCCTGCATCGAGGCCGGCCCGTCGGACTGGCTGCTGGAATCGGCCACAAGTCGGCTGGCGCTGCTGGATGACTCCGTCTCGCCCGGCGCCGCCGGACAGGGGGAGAAATGATGAACCCGGCCCGGTGGAACTTCCGTCGCGCAAGCCACGTCCCGGCCGGTGGTGCCGCGGCGCGGCACTGTGCCGCCTTCTCGCTGATCGAGGTGCTGGTCGTCGTCGCCATCATTGCCATGCTGGCCGCGGTTCTGCTTCCCGGCCTGAGCCGGGCCCGCCAGCAGGCGGCCACGGTGCAGTGCAACTCCAATCTCAGGCAACTCGCCGCCGGCTGGCTGCTGTTTCTGAACGACAACAAGGGCGCCTTCCCCCAGGGCATCAACATGGACCTGAAGTACGGCGGCAAGGCGGGTATCAGGTCGGGTTTCGGCAACGCCAAGCCGCTCAACCGTTACGTGGGGCTTTCCCCACAGGTTCTTTCCGGGGGCGAGGTCTTCGAGTGTCCCGCCGAGCCGATCAAACCCACCATTTTCGAGCAGTACGGCACCAGCTACCGAGCCAACCTGATGATGATCGGGCAGGACACCATCTTCGTTTCCAACAGGAGCCCCTGCCGCGACGTGCTCAACCAGGTCAATCCCCGGATCAAGGGCATCAGACGCGATCAGGTCGACAACGAGTCGCGGCTGGTACTGATGGGCGATTATCCGTGGGTCTACCAGTGGTACGAGACTTTTAACGAGCAACCGAGCTGGCATGGCCGGCGTTGCACGTTCAACGTCGCCTTCATGGACGGGCATGCCAAGTCGACGCTGATCCGCAAGGGCGGGCACACCGGGGCCGACTACACGGTGATCCCCTTCGGCGATCTGGCCGCCGCGGCATCCGCCTGTCAGCAGGTGGCCGAATGCCAGTGAGGGAAAGGGCCAAGGGAATGGGTTTCACGTTCAACCAGTTTTTCCGGCGCGGGATTCGCGGCAGCGGCGGGCTCGTCGCCGGCATGCTGCTGGCCGTGGCGCCGGTGCCGCGGGTATCCGCGGCGGTGATCTTCGTGCGGGCGGATGCGAGCGGCAACGCGGATGGGCAAAGCTGGGCCACCGCCTTCCCGGAGCTCCAGTCCGCCCTGCGCATCGCCAATCCCAACGATGAGATATGGGTAGCCCAGGGTGTCTACCGCCCCGATTTCGATCCTCTCGAGGGCTTCCACACCGGCGATCCGCATATGAGCTTCATGCTCCGGCCGGGCGTCGGCATCTACGGCGGCTTCGCGGGCAACGAGAACAACCGCGATCAGCGCAACCCGCAGCTCCATCTCACCGAACTCAGCGGTGACCTGCTGGGCAACGACGGACCCTCCCTGCGGCAGTTCGAGATCTGCCGGCAGGATGCGGGGGTGAACACGGCCAACAGTTGCCAGGTGTACGACTATGACGACGATTCCGACGTGGACAACAACGACCGCCAGGCACTGCTGGCCACGCGGGCGGACAATACCCATCACATCCTCTGGGCTGCCAACGGCGGAGGCGGGGCGGTCATCGACGGTTTCCTGATCACGGCCGGAACCGCGCTGCAGGCCCTGGGCACGTCGGATGACCGCGGGGCGGGCCTGCTCATCCAAAACGGCATGGCCGACGGCCCGCTGGTTCGCGGCTGCCGCTTCCGGGACAACCTGGCCTCCTCGGCGGGGGCGGCGGTATTCGCGTTCGGGGGAAGCCCCACGCTGAGCGAGTGCCAGTTTGAGGAGAACCGCCTGCTGATGCCGTTCGGTCGCGGCGGGGCGGTCGCGGTGGCGGGAGGATCGGCGCCGGTCATCGCCAATTGCCGGTTTCGCCGCAACGCGGGAGGCATCGGCGGCGCCGTGGCCCTGATCGGAAGCACGGCGGAGATGTTCAACTGCATCCTGATCGAGAACTCGGCGACGCGGCACGGCGGGGGGGTGGCTCTGCTCGAGCAGAGCAACGTGACCCTCTCCAATGTCACCATCACCGGCAACGTCGCCGAGGATCCCTTCGGAGGCGGAGGACTGTTTCTGCTCAACAGCGGAGCTTCCCTGATCAACAGCATCCTGTGGGCCGACCTGGGCGGAGGCGCATCAGAGATCTACCTGCTGGGAGGGTTCATCGAGGTCAGCAATTCGCTGGTGGGCGGCGGCCGTGAACGCGTTCTGCGCAATCCGCTGCAGCCTGCATCGATCTTCTGGAACGAGAACAACCTGGATGTTGACCCGCGCTTGACGCCCGAGGGGACACTCACGGGCAACTCGCCGTGCATCGACGCCGGCGACTCGATGAAGCTGCCGCCGGACGCCACCGACCTCGATGGCGACGGTGACACGCTGGAAGCGCTCCCCTGGGACATTCACGGCGAGGACCGGCGGGTGAGCAGATCAGGCACACCCGGCGGAAACGACCCCCTGCCGGTGGACATCGGCGCGGACGAGTTCGTGGACGTTGACCAGGATCTGCTGCCGGACTACTGGGAGCGAAGGTACTTCGGGTCGCCGACGGCCGGTCTT
>CAYVVX010000582.1:0-3965 GCA_964455315.1 uncultured Planctomycetales bacterium
TTATAACGGTGTCCTGAACTCCCGCCATCATAAATCCCGCCGCCCGGGGATATGCCCCATATCCCTCCCGATAAGTCGGTCTCCGCCGCCGCGCCGGTGCCTGGGTCAACCTGATCGATCGTGCCCCCGCCGGTTCCGCCATGCCCGCAGGAAGGCCAGGTTGCTGTCCAGAACCGGGCTCAGACCCTCAAACTCGACCGGACGCACCCAGCGGCACTCGGCCACCTCCGCGGGGTTGGCGGTCGGCTCCTGGCCTGGCGGATCGAGCCGGGCCTCCCACCAGTGCAGGATCAATCCACCGTCCGGCCGCTGCCAGGTCCATGCCTGGCGCACCGGCTGCACATGCAGGCCGACCTCCTCCAGCACCTCCCGGCGAACGGCTTCCTCGACCGACTCCCGCGGTTCGATGGCTCCGCCCGGGAAGCACCAGGTTCCACCGGCCAGGATGGATGCCGCCCGGCGGATGACCAGCAGGCGACCGTCCTGTTCAATGACGGCGATGGCCCCGTGTATCACGGTGGGAGTGCTCATGAGGCGGACATGGTACGGGGAGCAAGCCTCGGCGGGCCAGCGTCGGGCTGACCGCCTGCGCATAAAAAACCAGGTCGGGCGCCGCGCCCGACCTGGTGCCGCGTAGACTCCACCGCCTACGTAAGCCTGGGAGGTTCCGTTCGGAACCGGAATTCGCCGTCATCCGTGCGGCATCCCCGCACAGCGGGTCAGTAGTTGTACTGGAACCCGAAACCGAAGCCGCGTCGGGCATAGGGCTGCGGATAGGCCCGGTAGCCATAGCTGCGGTAGTACCGCGGGTACCCGTAGACCGGGTAGGCTACCGGCGGGCAGTACACCGGGGATCCGATCACCACCGGGGCGGGCGCTATGACCTGAGGAGCGTAGTAACCGCCATAGTAGCCCCCGTAATACGCCGGTCCGCCCCAGCACTGGGCCTCCGCCTTCTGGGCACCGGGACCAAACATCAGACCGGCAAGCGCCACGCCACAGGCCACCAGTGATGTTTTCATAGCGTTCATCGGACTCACTCCTTTACGTTCATCCATCCCGCCAGGATCGTCAGCCGCCGTGGTTTCGCCCGCCGGCAGGCCCAATCCGTGTGTTCGCTATCTTAGACACTACCCAGGGGGAAAAAGTTTGCGATCAGCAATGATTTTCGCCGGATTTTGCGCAACTCATTGCTTGGCAACGGTTTCCACCTGGTCCTGTCCCTGTCGGCGGATCAGCCGCAGGATCCGCATGAACTCATCCCGATCGTGGTCGCTCAAGGCCCGCAGCATCTGCTCCAGGCTGCCCAACTTCGACTTCCGATACGCCTGGTAAGCCGTCTCTCCTGCCGGGGACAGTTCCACGTCCACCTTGCGCTTGTCCTGGGAGTTGATCCGACAGACGATCAGGGGCTCATCGCCCTTGCTCTCCAGCGAACGGATGACCCGCGACATCTGGGCGGGAAGCACGCCGATATTCCGCTGGATATCGCCGACCGACAGCGGTTGCGATTTAGCGAGCAGATCCAGGGCCAGAAACTCCGTTTCGCTCAGTTCCGCCCCTTCCCTGCCCCGCGACCGGGACTGCGCTGCCCAGACCTCCTTGGACAGATCGAGGATCTCCTCGGCGAACTCTTTAAGCTGCTGAGCCTGGTTGAACGTGGACATGGTGCTCGATTCCAAGGTGAACGGAAACAGGGCGCCGGTGCCCTCTCATGAATCCATCAGACCACCGGCCCCCCCTCATGTGAACATCGTACGGACAGGCGGGTGGGGCGTCAAGGAAAAAGTTCTCGGATGTAAATTATTGACCAGCGGCAAGCAATCCCCCCGCCGGGGGCACCCATCCCATTTTTTCTCGAAAAGCGGCCTTCGGAGGCCCTTGACACGCACCGGCGATCTGGTAACATACGCCCGTCGGTGATGAGACGTTTGGGGAAACACCCGTTCCCGTTTCGAACACGGTAGTGAAGCCCAAACGGCCGATGGTAGTCCTACCGGGCGAGAGTAGGTGATTGCCGACATTTTTTTAAAAGCCCGCGAGGGTCAATCCCTGGCGGGCTTTTTCATGCGCCCAGCCCGCCCCGCAACAGCGCACAAAAAGACCTCCTGAGCAGCCGGTCCGGCTGACAGGAGGCCGATGCAAATGCGAACCCTTCCCCAATGGTGATTATCGCGGCGGACGGTAGACGTGGGTGGTTGTACCGAAGGCCAGCTCAGCCGCTTCGCCCATCGTCTCCGACAGCGTGGGATGCGCATGGATGCTCATGCCCACGTCCCGGGCGACCGCACCCATCTCGATGGCCAGGACCCCCTCAGCGATCAACTCGCCGGCCCCCACCCCGACGATGCCCACGCCCAGCAGTCGCTTGCTGTCCGGGGCGACGATCATCTTGGTGAGCCCGTCGTTGCGGCCGATGGCGGTGGCCCGCCCCGACGCGCTCCAGGGAAACTTGGCCACCTCGACCTCGATGTTGCGCTGGGCGGCCTGCAACTCGGTGAGCCCGGCCCAGGCGATCTCGGGATCGGTGAAGACCACCGCGGGAATGGCCCGCACGTCCCAGGCCGCCTCCTCGCCGGCGATCACCTCGACGGCGATCTTGGCTTCATGCGATGCCTTGTGGGCCAGCATTGGCTCGCCGGCGATGTCGCCGATGGCGTAGATGTGCTCGTCGGCGGTTCGGCGGTAGCCGTCGACCTCGACGAAACCGCGCTCGATCACCTTGACCCGGGTGTTTTCCAGCCCGATGCTTTCGCTGTTGGGGGTCCGGCCGACGGAGATCAGTGCACGGTCGAAGCGGTGCTCGCCGGCGGCGTCCTTACCTTCGAAGGTCACCGCGACCGTGTCGCCGGTGTTCTCCATCTTCACGACCTTGGTGGACAGATAGATATTCTTGAAAGTGGTCTTGAGCCGGTTGTGCAGCACGCGGACCAGGTCGCGGTCGGCGCCGGCCAGCAGCCCGTCGGTCATTTCGACCACGGTGACCTCGCTGCCCAGGGCGGCATAGACGGTGCCCATCTCCAGCCCGATGTAGCCGCCGCCGACCACCAGCAGCGACTTGGGCACGTCGGGCAGCTCCAGCGCCGAGGTGGAGTCCATGACCCGATCGCTGCCGATCTGGAACGCGGGGATGACCGCGGGGCGCGAGCCGGTGGCGAGGATGGCGTGATCGTAGGTCAACCGGCCCTGATCCGGATCGCCGCCGGGCGTGCTCGACAGCGCCAGGGTGGTGGAATTCTCGAAGCGGGCCCAGGCGTTGATGACCTGGACGCCGCGCGCCTTGGCAAGCTGGCGGATGCCGCCGGCGTTCTTGGCGACGACGTCGTTCTTCCACTGGCGGATGCCGTCGAGGTCGATCTTCACCGCGCCGAAGGTGAGCCCCCACTCGGCCGCCTCACGCGACTCGTTGATCAGCTTGGCCAGGTGCAGGAGGGTCTTGGAGGGGATGCAGCCGCGGTTGAGGCAGACCCCGCCGAGGTTCTTGTCGCCGTCGATCAGGGTGGTCTGGATGCCGCGGTCGGCGGCGGCGAAGGCGGCGGCATATCCGCCGGGCCCGGCACCGATGACGACAAGCTCACTGTGGCGATCTTCGCTCATGCTCGTGATGGATCCTGTGATGAATGCGCCGCGGGATCAGCCTTCCAGCAGCAGCAGGTCGGGGTTTTCCAGCAGCTCGACCAGCCGGCGGGCAAAACGGGCCCCGTCGGCACCGTTAACCACGCGATGATCATAGGACAGGCACAGCGGCATCATCTTGCGGGTGTAAAGCTGCCCGTCGCGGACCGCCGGTACCTCGCGGGTGCGGGCCAGGCCGAGAATCGCTACTTCCGGGTAGTTGATGATCGGCGTGAAGCCGGTCCCGCCGATGCCGCCCAGGTTGGTGATGGTGAAGGTGCCGCCGCGGAGCTGGTCGAGCCCCACCTTGCGCTCCCGGGTCCGCTCGGCGAGTTCCTCCATTTCGACGG
>CAYVVX010000583.1:0-3963 GCA_964455315.1 uncultured Planctomycetales bacterium
GATGACCATCGGGGGGATCCTGGCGACCGTCCACAGCGTCACTGACCGCGAAGTGGTCATCAAGGTGGACGAGTCCCAGAACGTGAAAATCACCGTGACCCGCGGGGCCATCCAGAAGGTATACGCCGAAGGCGAGAAGCCCGAAGAGACTCCCTGACCGGTCGTGGGGAGGCCCGTGACCGCCCGGCGGACCAACCGATTCTGAAAGGAGAGGCGATCCGCTCCGATCCTCCACCGGATGGCCTTGCGTCCCGTTGACAGGACCCTTGGGGCGAACGATCATACCCCCAAAGCGCTGCTGACGAATGGCCGGCTGCGCCGCCCGCAGTGGGTTCTCCCCGTGAGCGCAACGACATCCCGCTACTGCGATAACTGCATGTGGAGCTGGAGATTATGAGCTTTCAATCGCGATCCCGCCGATGGTGGGCGTTGCCGCTGGGTCTGCCTGTTCTGGCGGCACTGGTCATGGGCCAGGGTTGTCCCATCGGCGGGGGCGGCGGAGCAGGCACCCCCGTGGTCACCGTGACCGCGCCTTCCCTGGATCAGACCATCCCGGCCGGGCAACTGGTGACCATCGTCTACAGTGCCACCTCGCCGCTGGGCGGGGCCATCAGCGTCAGCGGTTTCTACGACCGCGACGGGGTCGCCAACAGCGGGGACGAGACCACCTTCGCCACCGGGCTGGCGTCCGGGACCAACAAGTTCGTGCAGCTCTCGACCACCGGGCTTCCGGCCGGCGTCCTGTACGTGGGTATCCGGGCGTCCACCGCGTCCGGCTCCACTTCCGCGTATGCCGGAGGGCGGATCACCCTGTCGGTGGGCCCCAACCTGACCTTCAGCTCACCGTCCTCCAACATCACCGTGGGCGCGGGCGTCCGCGTTCCGGTCACCTTCAACGCCGGCGGCGGCGTGACCGAGTTCACCTACCGCCTGTTCTTCGACAATGACGGCGTCTTCGACGGTGACGAGATCACCATCATGAACGGGGTCAGCTCCGGCAGTCCGACGGTCAGCACGGAGTTCGACACCAGCGGGCTGGCTCCCGGCGCCTACCGCATCGGCGGAACCATCGTCACCACCAGCGGAACCTCCACCGCCTATGCCGGCGGCACCGTGACCGTTGTCAGCGGCGCCTTCGTGGCCATCCTGTCGCCCATCGGCGGCATCACCGCCTCGGCCGGCTCGCTCATCGAGGTGACCTTCGCGGCCTCGGACCCGGCCACCATCAACCCGGTGGTCCGCGTTTTCTACGACACCGACAATGACTTCGGCAACGGCAACGACGTCACCATCGACACCGTGCCGGCCTCCGCCGGCGTGGCCAACTGGGTCACCGCTTCGGTGCCGGACGGCTCCTACTACGTCGGCGCCGAACTGCTCACCGCTTCGGGTCTGCATGACTACAGCGCCGGCACCGTGCAGTTGATCGGCGGCGGCGGCGGAGCGCTGCCGGGCGGAACGCCGGGCACGCCGCAGTTGACCATGCGGACCCCCGCGTCGCCGACCTCCGTGTCGGCCGGCGGCGACTTCACCATTCAGTGGTCCACCACGCTGCGCGTCGGGCAGGGCACCATCCGCCTGTTCGCCGAGCCGGATCGCGACCAGGACGGCCGCCCCGACGGGCCCGCCACGCGCATCTCGATCAGCCCGGTCGATCCCAGTTCTCCCGACGATCTGGACGCCAGCACGTTGAGCTTCGACTGGGACACCACCGGGTTCGCCGGCCGGTACTTCATTGTCGGCACCGTGACCCCGCTCAACGCGGCCTCGGTGTCGCACACCTCGCCCAGCTATGTCATCGTGGTGCCGCCGTTCTTCTGGGTCGGACAACTGGCCACCCAGTACGACGCCAACGGCGACCCCGTGCCGCAGACCGGTTTCGTCAGAGGGGCCACTTTCCGGGGGCACAACATCGGCGACAACCTCGGCAGTGCCATGCAGGTGGCCGATGACTTCGACGGTGACGGGGTTGTCGAGGTGGTGCTGGTTTCCCAGTTCGGCAAGCCCGCGTTGCAGGCCCGCGGCGGCCGTGGTGCCGGCGAAGCGTACCTGATCTACGGGCAATTCCAGCGTTACATCGGCGACTTCGAGGTCAACCAGACCGGCCAGCCGGAACTGCCCGGGGTGATCTTCCCGGGCATCGTGCCGAATCCCAACGCGCCGACCAGTCCCCTGGGCAACCCGCTGGGCTTCCAGGTCAACGGCGACGCGCCGGCACCATTCAGCACGCAGGGCCTGCGCTCGCTGACGCTGATCCCGGACCAGGACAACGACGGCGTCCAGGAGCTGGTCTTCGGCTTCCCGTTCTGTGATTCGTACAGCCTGTCGCGGCAGATCGCCGACGGCAGCCACCCGGCGCCGCTTCTGGGGCTGGGCCGGCTGGAGAACAACGGACACTTCCTCCGCGGCGGCGTGGTCATCGTCTCCAGCAACAACCCGCTGCTGACCAACCGCGGGGCCCTCAGCCGGCACTTCGACCGGGTGCTGGACCTGCACGAGGTCGGCCAGGTGTTCCAGAACATGACCAGGAACATCGGGTCCGTGGCCGACGGCGGCGGCTTCAACCTGCCGGCTCCGTTCCCCGACAATACGGTCGACTTCTGCCCCACCGACCTGTGCGACAGCGGGGGCGAGCGCGGCAACGACGCCTACGACATCGCCTTCTTCCCCGGCGAGGGTTTTAGCCAGAATACGCTGGTGGCCACTGTCTTCCCCCTCTTCGGCCTGGAAGTGCCGCGAGGCGTTTCCCTGGCCGGCATCGATCCGCCGCGCCTGGCGGACCCGATTCCGGCCAGCGGGCTCGGCGTCGAATGGGGCGAGCTGCTCAGCCTGACCCAGCCCGATCCGCCGCCGGGGCCAGGCAGCATCAACTTCGTCGGTGGCAGGTTCGCCGCCTGCGGGCCCAGCGCCACCGGCACCGACGGGCGGCCCACGGAGCCGTTCGGCTCCTTCCCCCCGGCCGGCCAGATGCTCGTGCTGGGTACGGGCTTCTACTACGACGATTTGCCTAACGAGGGCGAGCCGGGATGTCCGGGCATATTCTTCGAGCAGTACGATGATTACTGCCCGCCCGAGCGCATGAGCCAGGCGGTGCCGCCTTTCGGCGCCCGCATCCTGGGTCAGCGTGCGACCCAGCCGCAGGCCAATCCCGATCTCATCGGAGATCAGTTCGGATTCTCGGTGTCGCTGTCGGGGGATTTCCTGCTGATCGGAGCCCCCACCCGGACGGCCACCAAGGCCGAGGTCACCGCGCTGCGCAACGATCCCGCCCTGGGAGATCGGAAAGAGTCCGGCGAAGTCTACATGCTGCAGCTCAGGCGCCCGGGCGTCCCCCTGAACAAATACATGTGGAATCCCCACGACGACGCGGCGACCGACGAGGTCACCACGCCGGCGCCCCACAACTACATCATCCAGGACGTGGGCTACAGCCGGTGTTCGGGCGGTGACCAGGACAGTACCAAGTTCCTGGTTCCCGGTGACGTCGGGTTCGAGATGTCCCGTCCGTTCCACATCGTCGGTGCTGCGCCCAGCGACCACATCGGCGAGGTCACCGGCCTGAGCGACATCAACCACGACGGTGTCGATGACTTCGCCGTGGGCGGGTCGCAGACCAACGGCGACCGCGGCGCGGTCTATGTCATCTACCGCCGCCAGCCACAGCTCGAAGCCGATTACCTCCTCGAGCGGCTGCAACTGCCGCCCAGCGACCTCAACCGCCTCAACGGCCTGATGATCGTCGGGCGGCCCGGCGAGGAACTCGGCAAGTCCATCGCCGCCGGCGGCGACTTCAACGATGACGGGCGCGAGGACATGATCATCGGCAGCCCGCTGGCCGCCTCGGCCGCCGGGTTCCGATCCGGCGAGGTGTTCCTGCTGTTCGGCGGTCGCAACCTGCTCAGCCCGGCCGGCGGCAGCACCATCCCTGAGCTTCGCGACAATGGCGACGGCATGGTCCTGGCC
>CAYVVX010000584.1:0-2575 GCA_964455315.1 uncultured Planctomycetales bacterium
GCCGCGAAACGGCACAAGGCTTGCTGGGGAAGGTGCGAACCTGCCGACGTAGAAGCATTGTCGGCCCGATTGACAGTGGCCGCGGAAAAGGAGTTCAACATGCTGGCGTTCATCTATTTCGATCCGATGTACATGCTGATGGTGATGGCCCCCGCGATGATCCTCGGGGCGGTCACGCAGTGGATGGTCAAATCGGCGTTCAAGCGGGCCAGCGAGATGGGGACGCGGCGCGGCTGGTCGGGGCGGGACATCGCCCAGGCGATTCTCGACGCCAACGGCATCACCAACGTGTCCATCGAGCCGGTGCAGGGCTACCTGAGCGATCATTATGATCCGCGGCACAAGGTGTTGCGGCTGAGCCCGCAGGTGTACGGCGGGCGGTCGATCGCGGCCGCGGGCGTGGCGGCACATGAGGTCGGTCACGCCATCCAGGACGCCAGGGGGTACGCGCCGCTGGCCATTCGCAACGCGGTGGTGCCGGTGGCGAACCTGGGCAGCGGCTTCGGCATGCTGCTGGCGATCGTCGGGTTCGGCTACATCGGCCAGTGGCTGGGCGTCATCGGCGTGGCCCTGTTCACCATGGTGGTGGTTTTCCAGGTGGTGAACCTCCCAGTAGAGTTCAATGCCAGTACGCGGGCGCGGCAGACACTGCTGGCCAACGGGCTGGTGACCGCGGAGGAAGACCTGGAGGTCAAGAAGGTGCTCAACGCGGCGGCGATGACCTACGTCGCGGCGACGATCTCCGCGATCCTGACGCTGCTGTACCTGTTGATGCGCTCCGGGCTGCTGGGCGGGCGGAGCAGCGACTGAACCGAGTTCGCAGTGACCGATTGAGACAGCTTCAAAGCAAGGAGGTCATCGTGAACCGCAAGGCGACCAGGTGGGGTTATGTGGCGATCGAGGTGAACCTGCTGCTGTGGCTGGTGATGGGCGGGATGCTGTGGGGGAAGGACGGGGCAGGCGAAGCGTCGACGCTGGCGTGGATCGGCATCGGCTGGGCGGCGATCGCGCAGCATTGGGCGTACTACCGACTGCTCAAGGGAGCGCCCGGGGAAGCACGACCCAGCCCGGCGCCTTGACGCTGGCCACGGGGGCCGGCCGCTGCGGCAAACATGGCAGGTGCGGGGGCCGGTCGCGTATGCTGCTGTCATGCCGCGCGGACGATATGACATGCCCCTCGAGGAGGAGAAGCGCGTTTACCTCGCGGGGATTCAGCAGTTCAACCAGGGGCAATTCTTCGAGGCCCATGAGATCTGGGAGGATGCCTGGAACGGCACGTCCGGGCAGCGGAGCGATTTCTACCGCGGACTGATCCAGATGGCCGTGGCGCTGGAGCACTACCGGCGGCTGAATGCGCTGGGGGTGCAGAAGGTGTTCGGCAGCGCTCTGGAGCTTTGGGCGTCGCTGCCGGATCGGTACATGGGTTTGGATTTGCGCGGGTTTGAGGCACGCATGCGGCGGGCGCTGGCCGTGCCGCTGGCGGCGGAGCCGGGGTCGCTGCGTTCTGTGGACACGTCGGGATTCTTTCAGATCGTGTGGGACTACGATCCGTTCGAGGATACCCGCGACGACGCGGTCCATTGATCCTTCCCGGGCATCTGGAAAGCAGGCCCCATATAGGGCGTTATTTACTCCGTGGTGCCGTGTCGGCCGGCCATGCCCAGGCACATCGTTGCCGTCGGGTCAGGGAACGAAAAGCCGGCAGGTCGCGGACGCGGCGTCCCACAGCCCCAGTCCCCGGAACATCTCGTGGGCCAGAAAAACGTGACCGAAGTGGTTGGGGTGAATCGTCCCGTCGTCGAGCAGCGATTGAATCGCATCGCCCCGGGACTCCCAGGCGCGGAATTGATCCACGAGAATCGCGTGGTGGAGCGCGGCCGCCTCCCTGATCACGCCGACGTAGCGCGGAAGTTCCTTGCGCAGAACCTCGGCGGGGGTGATGGCGTTGGGTGTGTGGCAGATGATCACGGCTGAGGTTTCGCGTCGCAGGGCGGCGAGCAGACCGCTGAACGAAGAGCGAAACGGATCGACACCGTCGGTTCCCGCGGCGGCGTCATTCATACCGATCATGACCGAGATGACCTGGGGTCTGAATCGGAGGACCAAGTTCTCCAGTTGCGCGAACAGGTCGGGACAGCGGGCCCCATTCACCCCGGCGTTGATCACAATGTCCCGCCGGCGGTCCACCTCGGTGCGCACGCGCTCGGCGAAGTGCTCGACGTAGGATCGGCAGCCGAAGGTATGCACGGCGCCGTGGGTGATCGAATCCCCCGCGAACACCCAGGTGACGGGTTCGCTCCGCTTGAGCAGGTCCGTGAGCTTCGAGGGATCATCCACCGCCATCAGGGCACCTCCCGACCGTGTCATGACGCGAGCCTAACAAGTCCGATGCTGCCGGACCACCCTGAAGGGTGGTAAACGCCCGTGAGGGGCCTGTGACTCCTTCGGCGGGCGCGGATTTGGGTGGCATGGACCCGCCCGTGAGTTTCGGCGAAGGGTGCAGGATGGGCCTGTTGATCGGCCCGGATCGCCGGATTTCCGTCCTTCCAGGGGCTTAGCGCGAGCGAGTGTCTTG
>CAYVVX010000584.1:2585-3945 GCA_964455315.1 uncultured Planctomycetales bacterium
GCAGAGGCGCCCAGGTCGCCGAGAAGATGGAGGACCGAATGGCACTGCCGGCTGTCCCGCAAGCACTTACGGCGTTTCTCCGGCGATCAGTTTGGCCCTGGCCTGCTCACGTGGTTGGGTGAGCAGGTCATGGGGTTTGGGTCGACGTTTCACGGCCCGTGGTTCGATGCGTCCGGAGCGATGCCCCACTCGATGCTCGGCGAGGTGTTCCCTCCCGAGTTGGATCAGGCCCCGGGCGACGGCATCACTGCTGATGACGATGACCTGCCAGCCGGCCGCGATGGCCTGCAGTGCAGCCGAGAAACTCAGCGAGCGTGGCGACCGGCCGGATGCCCGCGATGACTGCAGCATGACCCTGCGGATCAGATTGTAAGCCAGCAGGCACACCCACATCTCCTTGCTTACCATGGACGGTGTCTTGCAGCGCAGGATGTCCATGCCCATGGCGATCTTGATGGAACGGATGTCCAGTTCCGCCAGCCAGCGACAAGCATACAATGCCGCGATATCGTCCAAAGGATAGGCATCGGCGTCGGTCAATGTGGTCACCACCACGAACGACGCGACCCGAAAGCCCGGCCGGCCGGCGTGGACCAGAAGCTCGCGAACCGGCAGGTCAGGCGGCATCTGGTCGTACGTCCGCTGGTCCATCCATTCGGGCCTCGCAGGTCGGCGCCATTGCACCAGGTGGTCATTCCTGCCCAGCCGCCGGCCACGTCGAAAATCATGGCCGCGGCGCTGATGCAGGCGGGTCACCAGGTCCACCCCCGACGCCAGGGCCAGGGCGTTCATGAAATACGAACAGTAGTAACGGTCGGCCAGCAGAATGTCGCCCCGCGCGAACCGGCCGATCAACTGACGCAACAGGGCTGTTTCGCCCGTCTCCTTACCGCTGTAGGGACCCGCGGCCATGTCCGCGATCATTCCGGTGGCCAGCGACAGAATCACCACCAGCCGGGCCAGCGGGAAGCCCAGCCCTTCGGCCTGCTGGGACGGCTGGGGAAACGCCCGCTGATTCTCCGGCGTATCGGGCATGCTCACCGTGGTGCCGTCGACCAGCTTCACATGCCGGTCATGCCACCGCCACTCGGTGTCCGCCTGCCGCTCGCAGCCCTCGGCCACATCCACCGTCAAGCGGCGCAGTGCCGCTTCGGGAAGTCGGGACCGGGCCCGGCAATAGGCCCCCGAGTTGCCCGCACAGGGCTTGTGCCCCAACCCAACCAGCAGCACCGCGACCCGGGCCACGGCCGCCAGGCAGGAGCGTTGTTCATCCTTGAACAGCACCTGCGATAGAAAGGCCCACAAGGTGATCGACGGCGTGTAGACGGCATCTTCGTCGTCGACCCGGGAGGCCTCGGCC
>CAYVVX010000585.1:0-3929 GCA_964455315.1 uncultured Planctomycetales bacterium
TGTGCGTGCTTTCATCTTTCTTACCTCCGGGCTCATGCCCATTTGCCAGACTCGAGACAGATGTGATTGAAAACCCTGCCTCCCCACGCGGAGAAGCGGGCTGAGGAACTGCGTATTCCGGCGACGGCTCATGATGACAGAAATGCTCCAGCAAGGACAAAACGAGACCGCTCTGGAGTTCAGCACAGACAGGCAACTTACAGAACCAGCCCTGATCCTGCACCAGTATAGGGCCTGCTTTGTATCTCGTCAATACTTTTCTGGACATTTTGGCGTCGGACGCAAACCATTCCTTCAGCGAATTGCCGGGATCGCTCCGCCCCGTTTCCCGGCCCGGCACCACCTGGAGAAATCCATCTACCACAAAGGCATAAGCCATTAAATTCATTGAGCTTATAATCATTCGCAGGCGGAATCCAACACCGCACAATGCCGGGATGGCTTCCCTGCAACTGGCAGAGGCCAGGGATACCAAGCCGGGCAGATCCCGGAGAAATAGACTTGTAATCCGTCTTTGACTGGTTAAACTACAATAACAGCGCCAAGGGGGAGCATCCCCGTGGCATCTCCGAACTCGGGGAGGTGTAGCCGACTGCTTCCGTGGCCACCCGGCACAGGTTCCCGAATCCCGAGGAATCCGACTGATGGCACAACAGAGTATTCGCGTTGGCAGGGGGAATCGAATCCAGTCCCCGCCCAAGTATGCCCATCTGGCCCAGAAACTTCTGCGCCAGATCGCCCGCAAGCGGCTTCAGCCGGGCGATCGTCTGGGTACGGAGTTCGACCTCGGTCGGCAGTACGGCGTGAGCCGCGTCACCGTGCGCCAGGCCCTGCTGACGCTCGAAGAGGAAGGCTACATCACCCGGGAAAAGGCCCGCGGTACGTTCGTCAAGCGCGCGGTGAAGAACCTCCCCTTCTCCCTCGTGCACGGCAGCCTGGTGGTGGCCTGCTCCAACGAGCAGGCCAGCCAGGCTGACCACGACATCGCATTCGCGGCGGTGCTCAAGTCCATTGAGCGGGCGGCGACCGACCGGGGCTTCACCGTACAGATCATGAGCTTCGGGTCTGACCCGGAGGCCGATCGGAGCCGGCTCAGGGAACTGGCCAACCGTGAGGATATCGAAGGCATCTGCACAATCGGGCCCTGCCTGGAGCACTACCGCGACCTGCTGCCGGACGTGCCGGTGGTAGCCTCGTGCAGCTGGGTACCGACCCAGTCGCCCTGCGTGAATCCGGATATCGAAGGGGCATGCCGCACCTGTGTCGACTACCTGATCTCCCGCGGCCATCGGGCCATCGCCATGCTGTGCGGTTCGGAGATCGGGCCGGAGGGCTTCGGTGCATTCGCCAGAGCCTATACCGCCGCCTTCGAGGCCGCGGACCTGCCGGTGCTCCGGCAACTGCTGGTGCAGGCGTATGCCGGGGAACCGGTGGATCGGCTGGTCGAGCATCTGCTGGCCGGTCCCGCAAGGCCAACCGCGGTCTTCGCTGAGAACTGGAGGATCTGCGAAGCGGTGCTGTCTGCGGCCAACCGGCTCGGCCTGCACATCCCCGAAGATCTGTCGCTGCTGGCCTTCGGGCGAAACGTCCTGCAGATCACCTATCCCCTGGCGGTCACGGCGTACGTGCCTGATCACGAGCAGATCGGTGAAAAGGCGGTCGGCGTCTTCAACTCTCTCCTGTACGGCGACACCACCCCGTCCGAGCCCTTGATGGTGCCCGGCAGGCTGGTGGAGCGCGACTCCGTCCGTGCGCTCGACGCACCGTCCGGCAAGGAGCAGACCAAGTGACCACCGAAGAACTGTGGGACAGGCTGGACGGCGTGTTCGTGCCCATGTTCACCCCGTTCACCGCGGACGGTACGGAGGTCAACGAGCCGCAGCTCCGCGCGTTCGTTCGGGGGCTGATCGAACGCGGCATTCGCATCCTCAATCCGGCGGGCACGACGGGAGAATTCTGGACCCTCACATCGCAGGAGCACAGGCAGGTTCTGCGCATCGTCACCGAGGAGGCCCGCTCGGTCAATCCACAGGTGGTCGTCGTCGCGGGGGTGACCACGCCCAACGTCAGGAGCACGGTCAAGCTGGCCTGCCTGGCCAGGGAGTGCGGAGCCGACATGCTCCAGATCGCCCCCCCCTACTATCTTCCCGTGTCGGAGGCCGACCTGCTGGAGTACTACCATGCGATCTCCAGCGAGGTGGATATGCCGGTCATGGTGTACGAGATTCCCGTCGCCACCGGTGTGCGTTTCAGCTGTGAACTCCTGCGTCGAATCTGCGACCGCTGCCCCAACGTCCTGGCATTCAAGGCCGCCTCGCCCAAGGACGCCATGCGCGACTTCGAACGGACCACCCGTCAATTCGGCGGTCGCCTGCGGGTTTTCTCGGCCATGGGCGCGTACTTCTCGCCTTTCGTCTACATGACGGGAGCGGCGGGAATCACCGACACCATGGCCAACGCCGTACCGGAGTTCGGCTTGACCCTGCATCGCCTGGCCCGGGCCGGGAAATGGGAAGAGATGAACCGCGTCTACCAGGAAGCCTTCGACGTGCTGGATATCGAGTTGATCTATGGTCGTGCCGGACTCAAGGAGATCGGCAACCAGTGCGGACATGACGTCGGACCCACGCGTTATCCGATGGTGCAGACCCTCACGCCCGCCGACCGCGAGGACATCCGGCGACGGCTGGCGGCCTGGTCCTTCGGCCGTCCCTATATCACCGGCCGTTCCCCTGTTCAGGCCACGGCCTCAAAGACTCCTTGAACCGCCGATCGTCGGGCGGTCATTGACGACGGGCAGAAGCGATGTGTTTCCGATCTTGCACTCTTATGCTCCTCACCGCTCTGGGCGGATTGGCGCGGCCCTGCCAGGCCGAGAGCCTCAGTCCGCTTTCTGACGGTGCCCCTGCCCCCCTGCTTGGCGAACTGCCGGCCCCGCAGTGGTCGTCAGACCGCCGATTCCGGCTGCTCGTCCAGGTCGAGCCGGTGCAGGGCCTGAGTCGCCCCACGGACGAAGGTGTGGCTGCACTCGATGTTGATCTCGGGGGCTACCTCGCGGGCGGCGAGGTCGATCCCTCCAGCCTGCAGGTCATCGAGTTTGACCCGATCACCGGCGCACCCACGCCTTACCCGTCAAACGCCTACGCGACCACGGTCGGCGAACTGCCCCTGCGGTTCTACGACGCGGCCATCCCCTGGAACTACCCGTACAAGTTCGGATATGCGTTCAGCACCAACGGCACCGCACTGCCCAACGAGTACATGGCCGGGGGCGGACGCTACTACAACGCGCTCGGCAGCGGGCAATCCGGCAGGCTGGTGTGGGCCCACACCCAGCGCGGGAACCAGCCGTCGTGTTACGCGATCTATTTCAATGAGCGCTCCGCGTCGGCGACGCTGGATCAGCCCCCGGCCGGCTTTGTCGGCGACGGCTCGCACCGCTGCACGGCGACCTCCTCGACCTTCTTCAACATCGACCATACCCGTATCGACCTCGCCGACCTGAACGGAGATGGGCGGTTCGACCTCGTCGCCGGGGATGGCGCGGGCGTTCTCTTCTGGTACGAGAATCAGGGCGGTCCTGCTCAGCCGGCCTTCCCCATCCCCCGGCTGCTGTTCGCCGATGGGGAGCCGATGGACGCCGGCTGGTCGGCGGCACCGAAGGCGGTGGACTGGGACGGTGACGGCGATCTCGATCTGCTGGTCGGAACGGAGAAGGAGTCGATCCTGCTGTTTCGCAACATCGGCACGCCGCAATCGGCGGTCTTCCACCGCGAGGGTCTATTGCGTGCCGACGGCATTCCCCTGCGGATTCCCAACGCGCCGGTGAGTTGCGATCCGACCAACAGCGTCTTCGTCTATGACTACTATCCGGTCCTGGAGGTGGTGGACTGGGATGGCGACGGGGACAAAGATGTGCTGGCCGGCGG
>CAYVVX010000586.1:0-1339 GCA_964455315.1 uncultured Planctomycetales bacterium
CCGTCGAGCAGGGTGACGGTGTCGATGGTATACCGGGTCGCGTCGGTCTCAAACCAGATCAGGGCCGAGATCTGGCCCTTGTTGATCTGGGTACCACCCAGCACACCGCTCCACTGCACGGCCGGAGCACCGGTACTGAGACGCTCGATGAAGTACGGATCGCCATCGGTCCAACTGCTCGAACCCGCACGGGCCGTCGTAGTACCGGAGTTATCCGAGCCAGTATCGAAGATGATGTGGCTGTTCCACATGGCCAGGACAAAGGAGGCCCGGACCATACGGGTGCCCGGCGAGGTCGCATCAAGCGAGAACTGGTAGACGAACCCGAGCCCGCCGGTGCTGTCCACGCCATTGACGAAGTACACCTGGCTGAGAGCGCCGGCCGTCGGCGGTGTGCCCACGAAGGGAACCCCGATCCCGGAGATCGGAGCCAGCATCGAAGCCACCGGCGCGCCAACGTACCAGGCCGGCAGACCATCGGTGTAATAATCCGGACCGGGCAGAACCTCATTCGGGTTCTCGAACACCTGGCCGTTGTTCAAATCGGCCATGGCCGGGGCGACCAGGAACGCAAGGCTCCCCAGCACCGCACCAACCAATAGCCCACGACGATTCATCATTTCTGTGCTCCTTTCCCGAGCTAAGACTTCTAACTTTTCCTCATCACGCCCCGCAGCCCACAGCCGCGGGAATCGCCGCGCTTCATCGCATCACCATCGCCCCCCCGATGCAGGCCTTCTCGCATCGAAGCAAGGCACACTTTGGAGCGCGTGGATGGGGCTTCTTTCCAAAAGGCCCTCACCAACCGAACGCCCATCGTACCAATCCCGCGAAAGCCGTGTCAACCAGAATTCAAGCTTTTTTTGGGGTATTAACTCCCCCTCCGCAGCCTGCTGAGACTGCGTTCGCGAACCAGCCATGCCGATGGGAGCATCGACAGACGAAGAACCCTCGTAACCCTCAAAGCGACATGACCCTACGAACACTCCGTGCCTTAATCGTGGAATGGGGTGCCCCATTATACAGGCGGGAGCCCGCCTCCCCATCGTCGAAAAAAAGAGACGCTTTCCAGTTCGCCGATGCCCCCTCCACAGGAGGGCCGGCCGCTTTCACCGCCCCTCCCGGCCTGCCGGCCCGGCCGACCGCCCCGCAAGTTTCGCCCTGCTCAGTCGCCCATCACGATCACCTGTCCATCGAACCCCAGCGCCATTCCCGGCGGCAACTCCGCGTTGGTCGCCTCATGGGCCATCTCATGGGCAACATGCGTGAAGTACGTCTGGCGGGCACCGATGCGACCGGCAATCGCCACGGCCTGATCAAGATTGAAATGGGTCGGATG
>CAYVVX010000586.1:1349-3927 GCA_964455315.1 uncultured Planctomycetales bacterium
GTCGGGAATTCGGCTGCAATCGGTGCAATAGGCAAAGTCACCGAAGCGGAAGCCCAGCACGGGCAGGTCGCCGTGGAGCAGCGAAACGGGCCGCACGCGCAGACCGCACACCTCGAACTCGCCGTCGATCAACTGGGTCAGCAGTTGCGGCTTGGCGCTGGGATAGTCAGGCATGTCCGCGAAGGCATACGGAAACATCCGCACCAGCGCCTCCAGCGTGGCCCGATTGCCATAACACGTCAGCGGCCCGCCGAGCAGATGGTTGAACCGCCGCAGATCGTCCAGCCCGGCCACGTGATCGGCATGCTGGTGGGTGAAGAGCACGGCATCGACGCGGCGGATGTCACAGGCCAGGCATTGCAGCCGCAGCTCCGGCGTGGTGTCCACCAGGATGCCGCGATCACCGAACTGAACGTGGATGCCGGCCCGCGTGCGGCGATCGCGCGGATCGGCGGAGGTGCACACCGCACAGTCGCAGGCGATCATCGGCACGCCGTGCGACGTCCCGGTGCCCAGCAGGGTGATACGCATGGAACTCACGGCAGAAGTGTAGCATCGCGCTGGCGGATGAAGAAGCCTCGTCGCATCTGTTTAGCCCCCTCGCGTGCGAAGGGAGAACGCGAGCAAGCCGCCGAAGGCGCGGCAAACAGTGCCCGCAAGAAGCCGCACTATGCCTTACCTGTCGTCGCTGGCCGACGAATCTCACCTCAGGTGACGTCGGCAAACCTTTTCCAGCAGCGAGCCCTTTCTCACTTCTCACTTCTCACTTCTCATTTCTCACTTCTCACCTGTCGCCCTTCCGTCTATGCCACGTTGGGGTGAACCGCCCCCGGTCAGATCTTGACACCCAGCCGTTTCAGGATCAGCGCCAGCGGGGCGCCGATGTCCACCACGCTGATCCGCCCGCAATACGCCCTGCCGGCGCGCGCGAGCATGCAGGGTTTGCGGGCCAGGAAGGTGATCGTGCGATCAGCCCGCACCGCGACGCCTTCCGGCCCCGGCTGATCCGCGTCAAGCCCGGAAGGCAGGTCGATCGACACCACCAGCGGACCCTGGCGCCACCCTCCCTTCACCGGTGTGGCATCGCCGTCCTGCCGGTGCGGATGGAGGGCTTTCGGACGGGCGCCGAGCGCGTTCAGCCTCACGATCACCTCATCCAGCGGCGCCCGCACGCTCCCCGCAAAGCCCGTCCCCAGCAGCGCATCCACCACCACGTCCGCCCGCTGCCAGCGACGCGCGGCCTGAACCAGCAACCCGCGCTCGAGCAGGCAGCTCCGCACCGGCAGCCCCATCTTCTCCACGATCGCATGGTTCAGCGCCGCGTCCCCGCGCAGATCACCCACCTCCCCATAGAGGTCCACCGCCACCGGATACCCCCGCCCCGCCAGGTGCCGGGCGATCACAAAGCCGTCCCCGCCGTTGTTGCCCTTGCCGCACACCACGCACACCTTCGACGGCCCCGACCCCCGCGGCCGGCGCAGCCGCAGCCACCGCGCGATCAGATCGGCCGCGTTCCGCCCGGCGTTCTCCATCAGCACCGCCCCGGGAATGCCAAGCTCCTCGATCGCGTAGCGATCCACGGCGCGACACTGCTCGCGCGTCAGGACGAGTCCGGGAGAAGTGGCGTTGCCCATGCCCGGTATTGTCTCCGCGCCGCCGTGCCTGCCAAGAGGCAACGCCCGACCGCGTGGGTTGCTCGCGTCACTGAAAAAAGCGTCCGGCGAGGTACCTGTCCTCTTTACCACCGGCTGTCAGAAGTTGACAAGAGCACGAAAGGGACCACAATGCCCCACCACGTATACGGATTCTGTACATGTCACGCTCGGGGCAGAAAACAGCGAACGGTTCAGCCGCTGAGTCAGCCATCATGCGGCGCCCCCCAATTGGGCCCGCGAATGACACACGCCTGAAACTCGGCTATCTCGCAGCGTTTGAAGGGAAGGACACCGAAGTGGATGCTTATCCAGCAGCGCCGAAGCAACTGCGCACGAGTCACGATTTCCGGTTGTCCGCTCGATATCTGGAGATGCAAGAAGCCGCCTCGCCAATAGAATTGGAGGCTTTCCCATGAATCGCCTGCGTAAGATCGCACCATGTGCAATCCTGTTTACACCTGCTGTATTCGGTTGCGCCGCTGCCTCCGCAGACAGAGGCATATCGCTCGTGGCACCGGAAGTGGCGGCTGCATTGAGTTCTCGATTGAATGCTACAGCCGGGACAGACCCAACGATGGAGCGGACGAACGGCACAGGTCTTGGGGTCTGGCGGAAAGGGCGACTCTACTACATGATCTGGACGAGCACCGTTGGCCGCGCGGGTTCGGGTCTACTCGGCGTGTTTGATCAGGATCAGCGCCCAATAGCCCTGCGTGCGACGGGACCAATTCTATCAGTCAAGCCTGTGAACCTTAGAGGTATTGGCACCGTCCTCTGCCTGGAGGAATATACGGGGGCGGGCACAGGTCTCGATGCAGTCGGGTTGCGCCTCGTTGACCCGGCCAATCCTCAATATGATCTCTGGTTCGGTGATGTGGGGATTCAGGAGGAGGGCTTGGCCGGTCGAAATGAGGGACGCACTG
>CAYVVX010000587.1:0-3926 GCA_964455315.1 uncultured Planctomycetales bacterium
CCCTGGCCGCTGAGCCGGCCTGGAGCGCCGCGCTGTTGACCTATGCCGGGCGCTGGGCGAGTATGGCGGCCGAGGACAAGCAGCGCATCCGCGCCGGCTGGGGCGATCTGCATCGGACGATGATCGAAGGTCTTCCCGTCCGGACGGAGCAAGCCGCCCCGCCGGAACAGGACTCGCCTGAGACGCAAGGTCACCCGGGACCACCCGCGCATGAGTAAGCTCCAGGCAGACACCACCGGCCTGAATTCCGCGGCCGGCAGCACAACCCCACCGACAGCGCCCGGCGAGGAACAGGCCCTCTCGCTCCAGCAGCGCCTCACCGCCGAGCGTGCCGGCGCCGTGCGCCGCCCGCCGGCGGTCAATTTCGGCGCCATTGACGTCGGCACCAACTCGATCCACCTGGTCATGGCCGAGATCTCGCCGGAGGGCGATTTCCGCATCCTCGGTCGCGACAAGGACATGGTCCAGCTCGGCAAGGGCGGCTTCGTCCAGCACGTGCTCACGGCCAGGGCCATCGACGACGGCATCCAGGCCCTCAAGCGATTCAGCAAGATGGCCAGGCTCAAGGGCATCACCCGGCTCAAGGCGGTGGCCACCAGCGCCGTACGCGAGGCCCGCAACGGCGGTGATTTCGTCAACCGCGTGCGCGAGGCGGTGGGGCTCGAACTCCAGGTCATCAGTCCTGAGGAGGAAGCCCGCCTGACCTACCTGGCCGTGCGGCACGCCATGGACCTGGGCACCGACGACAACCTGATCCTGGACATCGGCGGCGGCAGCGTCGAGCTGATCGTGGGCAACAGCCAGCGCCCGGAGATCCTCGATTCGGTCAAGCTGGGCGCGTCGCGCCTGACCGAGATGTTCATGAAGAACGATCCGCCCACCGAGGCCGATCTCAAGACCCTGCGCCATTACATCGAAAAGCACATCGAACCGCTGCTCAAACGGATCGGCAAGCGTACCTTCGCCCGCTGTATCGGTACCTCCGGTACGGTCCGCAGCCTGGCCACGCTGTGCGCCCAGCGCCGCGGGCTCACCGAGGTCAACGACGCCACCCAGTTGGCCATCAACAAGTCGGAGCTCAAGTCGCTGCTGACCGAGTTGCAGCCCATGACCCGCGAGCAGCGGCACAAGATTCCCGGCATGGACAGCCGCCGGGCGGACATGGCCTTGCCCTCGGTGATGCTGCTGATGAGCGTCCTGCGGGCCCTCGATCTCGACGAAGTGCGCTACTGCGACATGGCCCTGCGCGAGGGCGTGATCCTCAATCACATCGCCAGGAACCGCGACCGGCTGATGGCCCGCTCCACCTGGCCGGACCCGCGCACCCGCAGCGTCATTCAGCTCGCGGAGCGCTGCGCCTATCCCAAGGAGCACGCCGACCAGGTGGCCAGGCTGGGTCTGAGCCTGTTCGATCAGCTCGCCGACCTGCATCGGTTGAACACCGAGTACCGCGAGTTGTTCCGGTTCGCCTGCCTGCTGCACGACATCGGCTACCTGATCGGGCATCTCGGGCATCACAAGCACGCCTACTACCTGATCCGCAACGGCGAGCTGAAGGGGTTCTCCGACCAGGAGATCGAGATCATCGCCAACGTGGCCCGCTACCATCGCAAGGATCGCCCCAAGAAGTCCCACTACAGCTATCAGCACCTCAACAGGGAGCACCGCCGGCCGGTGCGGCGGCTGGCCACGCTGCTGAGGCTGGCCAATGCCCTGGATCGCACCCACTATTCAGTGGTGGACCACCTGATCTGCCGGGTGCTGCCCAACCGCATCGAGGTCCGGGTGCATGCCGTCCACGACGTCGAGCTGGAACTGTGGACCGCCCGGCGGCTCAACGACCAGTTCGAGAAGGAGTTCAGAATGCCCCTGGCCGTGCTCACCGCCGGCATCGAGGGCGCGGAGAGCACCCATGAGTGACCAGGTCGAACAACTGCTGGCCCCGCACAGCTATCCGGGACGGCTCATGGTCGTCGAAGGCGTCGACGGATCGGGCAAGTCCACCCAGATCCGGCTGCTGCACCGCTGGCTCGAGGCCCAGGGCTATCATGTGTACTTCACCGAGTGGAACTCCGCCGACCTGGTTCGCAGCGTGACCAAGAAGGGCAAGAAGAAGCGCACCCTCACCCCCACCACCTTCAGCCTCCTCCACGCCACCGATTTCGCCCAGCGGCTGGTCAGCAACATCCTGCCCCCGCTCAAGGCCGGGATGATCGTGCTGGCCGACCGCTACGTCTTTACCGCCTTCGCCCGCGACACCGTCCGGGGCTGCGACCGCGGGTGGGTCCGCAAGGTGTACGGTTTCGCCCCGCGGCCGGACATCTCCTTCTACTTCCGCGTACCCATCAACATGGCCCTGAAGCGGATCACCATGTCGCGGCAGGTGCTCAAGGATTTCGAGGCGGGCATGGACCTCAACCTGCACACCGATCCCTACGAAAGCTTCCGCATCTTCCAGGGGCGGATCACCGACGAGTACGATCGCATGGTGCCGGAGTACAACTTCGAAGTCATCGACGCCACCGGCAGCATCAACGATCAGCAGCGCCAGGTGCGGGCGCTGGTCCGCGACCGCCTGGGCGACTACAACAGGAAACCGAGGATCGCATGAGTTCGCTTCAATTCTTCGGCGCCGGGCTGCCCTACCTCGTGCCGTCCGAGTATCCGGGTGTGCTCATCACCATCGAGGGCACCGACGGCTCCGGGCGCACCACGCAGATCGCGAAGCTGCGCGAGTGGCTCGAACTGCAGGGCTACGGGGTGATCGAGACCGGCTGGACCCGCAGCGCGCTGGTCGGGCGGACCATCGCCCAGGCCAAGGAGGTTCGCTCGCTCAACCGCTACACCTACGCCCTGCTCTACGCCGCCGACTTCGCCGACCGGCTGGAGAAGGAGATCATCCCCGCGCTGCGCAGCGGTTTCGTGGTGCTGTCCGACCGCTACGTGTTCACCGCCTTCGCCCGCGACGTGGTCCGCGGCACGCCGCCGGCCTGGGTCCGCGACCTGTTCGGCTTCGCCCCCATCCCGCACCTGATGCTCTACCTCAAGATCGACGTGCCCACGCTCATCCGCCGGGTCATCTCCCGCGGGGACATCGACTACTTCGAGTACGGCATGGACATGGGCCTCAGCGATGATCCCTACGACAGCTTCAAGAAGTACCAGACCCTGCTGGTCCGCGAATACAACAACATGGCCAGCGAGTTCGGCTTCCACACCATCAGCGCCCGGATGAAGCCGGAGCGGATCCAGGCCCGCATGCGCGAGATCGTCGCCGACTTCTTCCGCTCGCGCGAGACGCTGCACTGGCCGGCCCGGCCGCTGACCGCGGTCGATGAAACGGCTCCGCAGGCGAACGCCAAGGCGTCGTGAGCGCCCGTCGGCAAAGGCGGTGAGGAGACGGCATGCCGCGCGAAGAACACTGGAACAACGTGTACGGCACCAAAGCCGATGACCAGTTGAGCTGGCATCAGGATGAGCCGGGCACGTCCCTGAGGCTCATCAGGCGGCATGCGCGGGGGGGAGCGGGCGTCATCGATATCGGCGGCGGAACGTCCCTGCTCGCGAGTCATCTGGTCAATTCCGGATTCTCTCCGGTGGCCGTGCTCGACATCTCAGAGACCGCCCTGCCCAAGGCCCGGGAGCGCGTCGGACAACCGCTTGCCGATGCCATCGCATGGATCGTCGCCGATGTCACCAAAGCGCCCGAGGTCGGACGTTATGACCTGTGGCATGACCGGGCGGTGTTTCACTTCCTCACCGAACCCTCCGACCGCCGCGACTACATGGCGCTGCTGAGCCGCACCGTCCCGCCTGGAGGCCATGCGATCATCGCCGCGTTCGGGCCCGAGGGGCCCGAGCAGTGCAGCGGTCTGCCCGTATGCCGGTACGGAAGGAACGAATTGCGCTCGGAAATGCCGGAGGAC
>CAYVVX010000588.1:0-3923 GCA_964455315.1 uncultured Planctomycetales bacterium
CCAGGACCAGGCGTTTACAGAGGAGGCCTTGAGAGTGACGCTCAAGGACAAGAACGCCGAAACCGCCGACCGTATCTTGGCGGCGATGGGCCTGAGCACCCTTCGGCGGCTCGCGCAGGGTCACAAGATCGATTTGCCCTGCATCGATTTGGGGCCGGCACAGGTCGTTCTTCTGCCGGGCGAAGCGTTTGTCGGCTACCAGCTCATGGCCCAGCAGATCAGGCCGGAGGCCTTCGTCATGGCTGTCGGGTACGGTGAGTGCTGGCCGGGTTACATCCCGACCGACGCGGCCCTCAGTGATGGCTTCGGCCACGGTTGGCGATGGGTGGACGAGGGCTCGGAAACGCGCGTTCACGCGGCCCTGCAACGTGTGCTGACATCCGAAGAGGACGGGCGCACCCCAAAAACACCACCGGGGAGCGCTACAGAAGAATCCGCGAACGATGGGCCGGGTTTCGAAGTGAAGCTGGAAACCATTCTAAAGCACGACGATGGCAACTGGCTGTGGTTTCACCCGAGGGCGGCATCGATTCTCCGGGCGGGCGATGGGGGCGAGCCGGCGGTGGTCCTGACGCTTCAGAGGCATCTGATGACCGACGACCACTACTCTGGGCTTTACGTGATGCGCACAGATGATCTCGGCCGATCCTGGAGAGGTCCCGAGGCAGTCCCCGAGTTAGATTGGGTCCGAGAGTCAGACTATGTCACCTCAGCCGTGACCGACGTCACACCCGGCTGGCACGCGCCCACTGGCAAGCTCATTGCGATCGGGGCCCGCGTCCGCTACAGCGAACAGGGCTGGGAACTTGAAGACGTGCCCCGCGCCCATCAGACCGCCTATGCGGTATACGATCCCAAGGAGCGAAGTTGGAGTCGGTGGAAGATCCTGCACATGCCGGAGGAAGAGAAGTTCAACTTCGCCCGAAGCGCCTGCGCCCAGTGGCTCGTGCAGAGGGACGGCACGCTTCTGCTCCCCTTCTATTTCGGCCCTTCAGCAACAACTCCTTATTCCGTGACCGTCGTCCGATGCTCGTTTGACGGAGACACCATCAGGTACCAGGCACACGGCGACGAGCTGTCGTTGAACGTCGCCCGCGGATTGTACGAACCATCTCTTGTCCACCTTCAGGGGCGGTACTTCCTGACGATCCGAAACGACCTCAGAGGTTACGTCACGGCCAGCGAGGACGGATTGCATTATCAACCCATCAAGCCATGGACATTTGATGATGGGGCCGATTTGGGCAGCTACAACACGCAGCAGCACTGGCTTGCCCACAGCGACGGACTGTTCCTCGTGTACACGAGGCGTGGAGCAAGTAACGATCACGTCATCCGCCACCGGGCCCCGCTCTTCATGGCACGGGTGGACACCGAGAAACTCTGCGTGATTCGTGCGAGCGAAAGGATCGTGGTACCCGAACGAGGGGCAGCGCTCGGCAACTTCGGTGCCGCCATGATCGATGAGAACGAGTCGTGGGTCACCGTCTCGGAAGGTCTCTTCGGGGAGGCCCGCAAACATGGAGCGCAGGGAAGCACATTCGTCGCCCGTGTTCTCTGGTCAAAGCCGAACAGCCTCTTCAAGAGCGGGCCATAAGCCCAAACCCGTCGTCGTCTACGCTTCACCTTCCGGGATCAGCGGCGTGACGGAAACACTCCTCTGCTCAGAAGCCGCCTCCTCGCAGGCGAAAGCTGCCTCATGCACACGTCGAATCACCTCTGGTCCTGACCGCGCGGCTCCAGCGCCAGACACGGCCCGAACGAAGTCGTTGATCGCTTCACGAGCTCCTGCGAAGCCATGGATTGGCTTGCTGGCCGGGTAGTTCACCTCTTGCCATGATTGTCCGCGTCTACGCTGGCGGCAGATTCCGCTCAACAAGTCGGCTTCCAGTTCAGCCTTCGTGCCTGCCACATACAAGGTGATCCTCACGTCACCAACTGAGACAAGGCTGAATTCGAACGTGCCAATCCGCGCACCAGGATATCTCAGCACCGCCCAACCATGATCCATGAGTCCGCCGTTCATTGCTCGCCCGCCGAGGACGCTCACATGTTCGGGAGCTGCCTGAAAAACCGCATCGAGCACGTCCAGGTACCAACAACCAAGCCAGAGGAAGAAGCTTTGCCCCTGTACCTCCTGCAGCCAGGGTCCGCCCTCGTAGCCCCAGTCACAACATAACCACACCCGTGCCGTGAGTAGCTGACCAAGCTTTCCCTGATCAACCTGCTCACAAACATAGTTCATCACCGGCAGGTAGCGGAGCTCGAGATCCGCCTGCACGACACGGCGATGGGCCAATACTCGCGGCAGTACGCGAAGGACTTCTTCAGGTGTCAGACCCACGGGAGGCTCGAACAGGACGTGCTTGTCCGCCGACAACACCGCTTCCAGCGCCTCCGCGTGCAGTGCGTTCGGCAGAGCGATGATGACTGCCTCCGTCCGCTCATCGGCCAACAGGTCGTCGTAGTGTCCGTGAACGTGGACATCGGCGCCGAACAGTTGTCTCGCACGGTCCTGTGTCGCCCGGCTTGGCGCCGCAACCGCGACCACCTGGATACCGGGCATTTCTTTCAGGATGGGCACGTAGGTTTCACGAGCCCAGTTCCCCAGACCAATGAGTCCGATTCGGATTGGCACCACGACTGGTCCTCCAAGCTCAAGGAAAGACCGGATTCTACGTGTGCCGGGAATCCCCGTCGACAAGCTAAGCGTCACGCCTTCGCGCGAGTGGTCCGGAAGATGTGTAATGCCGCATCAACCCCTCGGGTACCCGGAGCAACTGCCGTCGCAGGCTTCAACTTGCGTCGTTCATGGTTTCTCCGGTGCCGGAACGAAACCGAGGTAATGCTTGTACCATTTCTTTTCCTGGTCGTTGGGCTGCTTGGTCGGCGAACCCGGCGGTTGCAGACCAGCCGTCCAGTCGTCCAGCCTGCGGGCGAGCCTCTGCACGATCTCGGGATGCTGCCCGAGCAGGCTGACTCGCTCGTTCTGGTCGGTCGAGAGGTCAAACAGAAACTCGCCCGACTTGCCGACCCGCAGATACTTCCACTGCCCCTCGCGCACGGCCGCCTGGTCCCAGAACCGCCAGAACAGGGCCTCATGCGGCGCGCCGTCGCGCTTGCCGGCGAGGTACGGTACGAGGTCGACGCCGTCCAGGCCATTGTCCCAAGCTGCTCCCGTGCAACGCACCGCGGTGGCCGCGATGTCCAGCGACGAGACGGGCTGCGAATACACCGTGCCGGCGGGAATCACGCCCTTCCACTTCGCCAGGAACGGCACGCGAATGCCGCCCTCGGTCAGCATTCCCTTCTCGCCCACCCACGGGTCGTTGAGCGAGCCGTCCCAGTCGGCCGAGCTGATGTTCACCGGCAGGCGATCCTCGCGGGTGAGGTTGAGCGGGGCCCCGTTGTCGCTGGTGTACATGATCAGCGTGTTCTCCTCGATTCGCCATTTCTGCAACTCCTGGCTGATCTTACCGATCCCGTCGTCGACGGCCGACAGCATCGCAAGTGCATATCGACGTCGCTCGGGCATCGGTCCGGGGAAGCGATCGAGATACTCTTTCGACGCCTGCAGCGGCACGTGAGGCGCGAAGTAGGCCACGTAGAGGAAGAACGGTCGTGCGTGGTTTCGCCGAATGAACGCCAGCGCGGCGTCGGTCTGCACGTCGATGCGGAAGCCGTCTTTGTTGACGACCCTGCTATCGCCCCCGAGATCGCGACCCTGCAAATCGTAGTTGGCCCGGTAGCTCTGCATCACCCCCCAGAAGTACTCGTCGAACCCCTGGGCGGCCGGCCCGTATTTGAATTCCATCTCAGGAGGGATGAGTATGCGACCGTTGGCCGAGCGGCGGGCGTTGGGCATGTTTTCCCGGATCCAACGGCCGGACAGGGGGTTGGGTTCGAGATGCCACTTGCCGACC
>CAYVVX010000589.1:0-3920 GCA_964455315.1 uncultured Planctomycetales bacterium
TACGTCGAGTATCCCAACGTGGACCCGGGAACGGAAATGGTCAACGCGATGCTGGCATCGCGGGCCTACGAAGCGAACATGACCGTCATCGACGCGGCCAAGAGCATGATCTCGGCGTCGATGCGGCTTCTGGCATAGCGGCCCGGGGATTCGGGCTGCAGGCATGACCGTGGAAAACAACGTGGCGGAGTGACAACGCGTGGTGGATCCTCTGGGTGGCGCAGGGCTTGGACCGGTCAGTCCGGTTTCCCCGCTGAATCGGCAGGCGCCGGGGGCGCAGCCGGGCGGTGAACCGGCGCCGTCGTTCAGGGACGTCCTGATGGACAGCCTCAACGAGGTGAACCGGCTGCAGCAGGAAGCGGCCGCCGGTGTGGAAAAAGTCGTGACCGGAGAGTCGGACAACATCGCGGAGGTGTTCAGCGCGGTGCGGAAGGCGGACGTGGCCTTCAGCATGCTCATGGAAATGCGCAACAAGCTGGTCGAGGCGTATCGCGAAGTTCAGCAGATGCGGGTGTGACGCGGGCGGGTCGGGCCCGTAACCGGCCCTGAGCGTGTCGCTTTCGCTCGAACGCATGAACGGCAATGGCTCCGCCGGATGGACGAACGCGGAGCCGGTCCCGATCGGATCGAACCTGATCCGGCCGGCGGCCCCTGAGGGAGACGATGGAAATGGAGTTCCTGCGAAAACTCTTCGTGCAGACCACGGAGCATCTCAAGGGCTTGACGGTCTCCCAGCGCCTGGCGATCGGCTCCTGTGCGGGGCTGATCGTGCTGTCCCTGCTGTGGCTGGTCAACTGGGCCAAGGCTCCGGTGCGGGTGCCGCTGCTGAATCAGCCGCTGACCGCGGAGGAGATGGTGCCGATCCAGAACCGGCTGGACGCCATGGGGGTCAGCTACGAGGTCAGCGGCGACGTGCTGATGGTGCCCATGGACACCCGGGCCCGGCTGCTGGCCACGCTGGACCAGGGCAAGATCCTCCCCAACGACATCAGCATGGGCTTCAAGCATCTGATCGAGGATTCCAACCCCTTCAGGAGCGGCGAGGAGCAGGCCTGGGCCAAGAACGTCGCCTTGGGCAACGAACTGGCGGCTGTGCTGCGGGAGTTCGACGGGGTCGAGTCGGCCCGCGTGTTCATCGACAACCGGGTGGACCGGCGGATCGGCCGGGCCTCGCAGGTACCCACGGCGTCGGTGTTCGTGAAGCTCCAGCAGGGCTCGTCGCTGGACAAGCCGCGCGTCCATGCCCTGGCCAGCTTTGTCAGCCGTACCGTCACCGGGATGGACATCTCCAACGTCAATGTCACCGACGCGGGCTCGGGCCGCTCCTACAGCGTACCCAGGCCGGACGCGGCCATGGCCTTTGACGATCTCGACGACCGCCGAACCAAGGAGGAGTACTTCGCCGAGAAGGTGCGCCAGGTGCTGGCCGGCATCCCCGGGGTGCTGGTGGCGGTGCATACGGAGCTGACCGAGGAGTCGAAGCGCATCACCGAGGAGAAGCACGGCAAGCCGGTGCTGTTGACGGAGAAGACCGAGAACATGACCCAGAACCGGTCGTCGCCCGCGGCCGGGCCCGGTGTCGTTCCGAATACCTCCCGGGCGGTTGCGTCCGGCGGGCCGCCGTCCGACGTGATGGAGAAGACCTCCGGCGAAGCGACCTATGACGGCAAGGCGGACATGACCCTGACCACCAGCGAGGCGCCGCGACACGGGCTCAAGAGCATCTCCGCCGCGGTGAACGTGCCGCGCAGCTACCTGGCGGCGATCTTCCGATCGGCCAACGAAGGCAAGGAGCCTGCCGACGCCGACCTGGACCCGATCAGCACCCGGGAACAGACCAAGATCCGCGAGCTGGTCCGTAACGCCCTGGGTCTGAGCGTCGCCGAGCAGGACGACAAGGTGGTGGTGCGCTGGTTCCACGATGAGGCACCGTCGTTCGCGGCTTCCTCGGTCCTCGAAGCGGGTCCATCGGAAGGCATGGCGGGCCTGGTGCGCACCTACGGCGGCAAGGCCGGCCTGGGGGCGCTGGCGGTGCTGAGCCTGGGCATGATGCTGATGATGGTCAGGAGGGTCAGCGAGGGCCCGGTCCTGCCGGGCGAGGAGCCTCCTGCGCCGCGGATCTTCCGCCTCGGCGGCGGGCGCGGGCAGGGTGCCGGCGGCATGGGGGACGACATCGAAGCGATGACCGCCGTGGTCGGCAACGCCGAGGTCGGCGGAGGGCTGATGATGGGCAAGGAGGTCGACGAGCGCACCTTGCGCACCCAGCAGGTCATCGAGGAGCTGGCCGGTATGGTCAAGGACAACCCCGAGGCGTCGGTGAGCATCCTGGAGCGCTGGATGGAGTCGGATCAGACATAACCCGTGAGCAAGAAGCCCCGACAGGTTGAGCAGGATCGCGATTACACCGGCGTCACCAAGGTGGCGGCGCTGCTGCTGTCGGTCGGTCCGGAGACCGCCGGGCTGATCCTCAAGCACATGCAGCGCGAGCAGGTGGAGGAGGTCACCCGGGAGATCGCATCGCTGGGGCCGGTGCCGCGCGAGAAGCGCGAAGCGATCGTGGAGGAGTTTTACAACGTCGCCCTGGCCAGGCAGTACGCGGCCGAAGGCGGACTCGGCTACGCCCGGGCGGTGCTGCTCAGGGCCCTGCCCAAGGACGAAGCCAACCGGGTCATGCAGCAGATCGAGCACCAGGTCCAGCAGCAGCCGTTCAGTTTCCTGCAGAAGGCCGAGAGCGAGAACCTGCTCACCTTCATGCAGGACGAGCATCCGCAGACCATCGCCCTGATCCTGGCCCACCTGCCCAGCAGCAAGGGCAGCGAGATCCTGGCCGGCCTGCCGCCGGCCAAGCAGATCGAGGTGGTGACGCGGGTGGCGAACATGGAGCAGACCAACCCGGAGGTCATCCGCGAAGTGGAGATGGGCCTCGAGCAGCGGCTCTCGGGCATCGTCTCCCAGCAGTTCCAGAAGGTCGGCGGTGTGGAGGCGGTGGCGGAGATGCTCAACCTCGCCGGACGGGCGACGGAGAAGGGCATCCTGGAAACCCTCGAGGCCGATGATCCCGACCTCGTCGAGCAGATCCGGCGGCTGATGTTCGTGTTCGAGGACATCCTGCTGATCAACGACAAGGGCATCCAGGCGGTGCTCAAGGAGATCGACAACGAGGAACTGGCCCTGGCCCTGAAGACCGCCAGCGAGGACATGAAGAACAAGATCTTCGGCAACATGTCCGAGCGGGCGGCGACGCTGATCAGGGAAGACATGGAATACATGGGCCCGGTGCGGCTCAGCGATGTGGAGGCGGCCCAGCAGCGGATCGTGGACGTGGTGCGCCGGCTGGAGGACGCCGGCGAGATCATCATCTCCGGACGCGGCGGCGAATCGGATGTGGTGGTGTGACGACGTGCTGCCTGAGAGCGGCGGGTTCCGCGGTAGTGGCATGGTGATGGTGCGATGAGTATGCCGGCGGTGATCAAGGCGGATGCGGTCAAACGCGGCGAAGCTCGCGGGCTGCCGCCGTTCGCGCTGACCGACATCATGGAGGAGGCCCGCGCGACGCTGGCCAACGCCCGGGCCACGGCGGTGAAGCTGATGGCCGACGCCCGCACCGCCGCGGTCGACATCCGCGCCAAGGCGGCCCTGGAAGGTGTCGAGGAAGGGCGGGCCAGGGGCCTCACCGAAGGTCGTGACGCCGGACACAAGGAGGCGTTCGAGGCGGCCCGGGCGGAGTTCGCCGGGCAGCAGGCCAGGCTGGTCAGCTCGTTCACCCAGGCGGTGGAGGGGATCGACCGCTCGCGGGCGGCCTGGGAGGCCGCGGCGCGGCAGGACCTGATCGAACTCGCGGTGGCCATTGCCCGGCGGGTGGTCGGCCCGGTGGGCCGGCGCGACCGCGAAGTGATTCTCCGGAACCTGGAAGAGGTGGT
>CAYVVX010000590.1:0-952 GCA_964455315.1 uncultured Planctomycetales bacterium
TTGGAGGACCCCCATGACAACGACCTTCCACTGCCATTGGCGCGACGTGCCGGAGAGCGCTTGGCGCTGGCCGAACTTCTCGCCCGCGGAAATCGCATGCCGCGGCACCGGCCAGTTGAAAGTCGTCCCCGAGGCCATGGACAAGCTTCAGGCTCTGCGCGACCGGCTGGGCAAGCCGCTGATCGTTCGCTCCGGCTACCGGTCGCCCGAGCACAACAAGGCGGTCGGCGGGGCAAAGGCCTCCAAGCACATGGGCGGCACGGCCTTCGACATCTCCATGGCCAACCATGATCCCGTGGCGTTCGAGGCGGCGGCGCGTGCCGTGGGCTTCCTGGGCTTTGGCTATTACCCGCGGTCGGGGTTCATGCATATCGACCTTGGGCCGGCGCGCTCCTGGGGCGAGAAGTTCCCGGTGCGTGCCATCCCTTTTGCGCCCGAAGTGTCCCCGGCTCGCGAGAGGCTCAGCGAAAGTCGCACCCTGAAAGGGGCGGGATTGGCAACGGCAGCGACCATCGGCGTCACAGGGCTCGAAGTGGCGCAGCAGGTGATTTCCGGGGCGCAAGAGGCCGTCCTGCCGCTTGTGCCCCACCTCGACGCCTTGCGTTGGCTGTTCATCGCCCTTGCACTGGCGGGGATCGCCGTTGCGATCTGGGCGAGGGTTGATGATTGGCGCAAGGGACGGCGATAGGGCAGGGGCGTGAACCATGCCCTTCGCGTACGCAATGAGCAGATAAAACCGGGACCGGACGCATGGGCCGCGGGAAGCGCCAGACGCCTCGAACACCGCGCGGCTCCCGGCCCGGTTCATCGGTAAACGGTGCAAAAGAGCGGCGGGCGATTCCCGCGTACGGATCATGGCATGACGCGGAGCGGCAAGCCTCGGGCCGCAATGGGCACAATTGTTCACCCGCGCGCCAAGGGGGACGGCACCCGCCTGCCGACCGTGACCGAC
>CAYVVX010000590.1:962-3190 GCA_964455315.1 uncultured Planctomycetales bacterium
GAGATCACTGCCGATCTGCCCGCGGCGACGCAGTTTCTTTCGCCGCGCCTCTGCCTCAACACCGGCGCAACGGCCGCTGCCGTCGCCTACGACTGCGCCGGGGTCTACCTGGAGACGGAGTATTGAGTCAGCAGGATTTGCTGTGCAAATCGACTGGCAGGATCCATCTCTTCGATCTGGCAGAATAGCTGGGGCAGATGACTAGACCGAAGACGCCGACCTACCAGATGCAGAGTTGCCGCACCTATTGCAGGGCGCTCAAGTGTCGGTGCTCTGACCCCCAACCTTCATCCAACTGGGGCCAGAGCTGTTGGTTGCGAACTTCGCGGCTGCGATGAGTTGGGCGGCGAAAGCCGTCGGGGTCAGGTAACCGAGGGCCACATGGGGCTGGCCAGTGTTGTAGGTCCGGACTGAACCAGCCAAGGCCTCGCCGGTGTGGTCGACACATAAGAACGGTGTCTCGTTAAGCAACCTGTCACGCATCCGGTCATTGAAGGCTTCGGCATTGCCGCGCTGCGTGGGTTTGCTGCCAGTTGCACCGTGGTGGCGCTCGGCCGAAACAGTCGCTTTTGGCTTCTAACAGCGCGACACTAAGCGACTTGTTCCCCGCTATCTGAATGCTCTCCCCCTGCTATTGTTGATGTGCGGGCGAAACGCGCTTCACGCAGTGGTCCCCATGCTACAACGCATGGCGGAAGTCCGTTAAACAACAGGGAGGAAATGATGTTTGCGCAATCCGCAAAGGCCGTCGCGGCCACCGCACTTCTGGGTTTCGGGCTGGTGACGCCACAGGCGATCCTGGCACAGGACGCACCGGTTCTGAAACTGACCGTGATCAACTCGTCAGAAACCGATGTGCCGACCTATATCCTTGGCCATGTGCTGAAGAAGGCTGGCTTCGAGGTCGAATTTGTCTCGGCCGATTACACTGCCGGGCTGACCGGACTACAGCAAGGCGATCTTCACACCTTCATGTGCTGGGACACCACCTGGGATGCCTGCCAGGAAGCGGTGGCCACTGGCGACGTGATCAATGCCGGATCGAGCGGCATCGCGGTGCGTGAGGGCTGGTGGTATCCGTCCTATCTGACCGAGGTCTGCCCCGGCCTGCCCGACTGGAAGGCGTTGCTTGAAGAAGGCTGCGCCAAGGCGCTGGCCACTGCCGAGACCGAGCCGAAGGCGCAGTTCGTCGCCGCCCCCGCCGATTGGATCACTTATGTCGATGAAACCATCGACGCCTTCGGCCTTCCCGTCCAGCCGATCACCTCGGGCAGTTCCGGCGCACTGATCGCCACGCTGAAAGGCGCCTATGAGCGCAAGGCGCCGATCATGGGCTGGGGCTACAGCCCGCACTGGTTCTTCGACAAGGCAGAGGGTGGCTATGTCGCCTTCCCGCCCTACGAGCCAGCCTGCTTCACCGATCCGGCTTGGGGCCCGATTCCCGACAAGACTCATGACTGCACCACACCCTCGGGCTTTCTGTGGAAGTTGATGAACCGGGACATCTCGGTCGAGGCCCCGGCGGCCGCGCGCATCCTGTTCCTCTTCAACCTGGATGCCAAGACTGTGGCCGATGGCATGGAGAAGATCGACGTGCAGGGCCAGTCCTACGACCAGATGGCCGAAGACTGGGTGGCGGCCAACGAAAGCGTCTGGCGCACCTGGCTGCGCTGAACCGTGCGGCGGGCCAAAAAGCACCGGCCCGCCACCATTCGCCCGATCCATTCCAACCGGACCAATCCGATGCAAGAATCCGTCTTCCCGATCCGTTGCCGCAACCTCTGGAAGGTCTACGGCACCGGCGCCGCGGCCCTGCGTGACGCCGATCCCGCCCGTCTCATCGCCGCGACCGAAACCGGTATCGGCCTGCTTGGTGCGCTGCGCGACGTTACGCTCGAGGTGGGCAAGGGCGAGGTCTTTGTCATCATGGGTCTGTCGGGTTCGGGCAAATCCACCCTGGTGCGCTGCATGACCGGGCTGATCGAGCCGACGTCCGGCGCAATGCAGATCGAGGGCAAAGACCTGCGCGACATGACGCAGCGGCAACTGATCGATCTGCGCCGCCACAGGATCAGCATGGTCTTTCAGGATTTCGCCCTTCTGCCGCATCTGACGGTTCTGGACAACATCGCCTTTCCCCTGCGGGTGCAGGGCATGGCCCGCGCCGAACGCGTGGCACGCGCGACCGAACTGGTCGAACTCGTTGGGCTTTCCGGTCGGGAACGGCA
>CAYVVX010000590.1:3200-3915 GCA_964455315.1 uncultured Planctomycetales bacterium
TTCCCGCATGAACTCTCGGGCGGTCAGCAGCCGCGTGTCGGCATCGCCCGAAGCCTGATCACCAAACCGGCGATCTGGTTCCTGGACGAGCCGTTTTCGGCGCTCGATCCCCTGATCCGTCAGGAGATGCAGGCCGAACTGCTGCGCCTGCAAGCCAGCCTGCACAAGACCGTGGTCTTCATTACCCACGATTTTGACGAGGCGATCCGCATCGCCGACCGCATCGCCATCATGCGCGGCGGTCGGGTGGTGCAGGTTGATACGCCCGAAGGCCTGGTGCTGCGCCCGGCCGACGACTATGTTGCGGCCTTCACCCGCAAGATCCCGCGTCATCTGGTGCTGCGCGCGGGTTCGATCATGCTGCCCGCCCCAGCAGGGATTACAGGCCAACCAGTGCGAGACACGGCGCTGGTATCGGAAGTCGCGCCCCGGGTTCTGGCCGCCGAGGCACCGGTGCCGGTGGCCAACGATGAGGGCAGGATCGTCGGCGCGCTGGACCGGCAGGCGGTGATCGCAACCGTGTTCGGAGCCGCCGCATGAGCCGCCCGTATCGCGTCGCGCCCATGTTGGCGGCGACTCTGCTGGTTGCCGGCTGCCTGCTTCTGCCGGACTGGGGCTGGCGGGTTCCGGCTGCCTTGCAGATCGATCTGGCCTCCCATCTGAACCCGGGCTTCACCTGGGTCGCACGCAAGGCGGCGATCGGCCCCTTCGCGGT
>CAYVVX010000591.1:0-3914 GCA_964455315.1 uncultured Planctomycetales bacterium
CGATATCATCGCATCGAAGGCAAATCGCTCAAGATGGGATTGGTCGAAGGTTCACCACCAAAGCCGGTCTGATCGTCAAGGCGGCGCTGGATACCGAGACGTATGATACCAAGATCAAAGTCTCCGACGAGGAACTTGGCCGGCTCAGGTTATCGCCTCAACCGTTCCATGGAGAATGGAACTACATACTCTCCCCGCGAAAGAGACTTTGAACAGGTTATTTATGAGCGCGCCCTCAGGCGAGACTCGCTGTGGCGAGCCACGCGGCACGTTGCGTGCGGGAATGGATTCCCGCACTCCCACGCATCACTCATGACTCATCACTTCCCCGTCCCCCTCAACACTCAGTTCGCCACGGCGAGCCTGGATCGGCCGCTACGATGCATCACTCATCACTTTTCCCTACCCCAACCCCAGCGCCGATCCAATCTGGTACACCACCAGCGCCCCGACGTACGCCAGCACGGTCATGTATCCGAACATGAACGCCGGCCAGCGCCACCCGCCCGTCTCCCGCCGCACCACCGCGATCGTGCTCACGCACTGGCAGGCCAGCACGTAGAATACCATCAATCCAACCGCCACCAGCGGCGTGAACACCCGCCGCCCGTCCGGCCAGGTCGATGCGGCGATCTGCTCGCGCAGCGGCACCGACTCCTCGTCGGCCTCATCGCCCACGCTGTAGACCACGCCCATGGTCCCGACGAACACCTCCCGCGCCGCGAAGCTGGCGATCAGTCCGATCCCGATCCGCCAGTCGTAGCCCAGCGGCTTGATCACCGGCTCGATGGCATGTCCCAGCCGTCCCGCGTAGCTGTCGGCCAACGCTTCGGCCGCTTCCTGTGCTTTGATCGCGGCCAGCGCCTCGTCGACCGGAACGTCCGTCCCGGGCACCGTCTTCCCGGAGGGCTCGCCGGCCGACACCGCCGCCCGCATCGCGTCGAACCGCGCTTCCCGCCCCGCGTCCTTCGGATAGCTGGTCAGCGCCCACAGCAGCACCACGATGGCCAGGATGGTGGTCCCCGCCCGGGTGAGAAACAGCTTGCTGCGGTCCCACATCACCCGCAGCGTGGCCGACAACCGCGGCACGCGGTAGGGGGGCAGTTCCATGATGAACGCCGGCGTCGGCCCGCGCAGCAGCGTCTTCTTGAACAGCGTCGCCATGGACAGCGCGCTCACGATGCCCAGCGCGTACATCGCGAACATCGTCCCCGCCTTCACCCACCAGCTCGCCGGCAGGCACGCCGCGATCAGCAGCGTGTACACCGGCAGACGGGCGCTGCAGCTCATCAGCGGCGCCACCAGGATGGTGGTCAGGCGGTCCTTGCGGTTCTCAATGGTTCGTGTTGAGAGGATTCCCGGGATCGCGCACGCATGGCTCGACAGCAGCGGGATGAAGCTCTTGCCGTGCAGGCCCACGCGGCTCATCACCCGATCCATCAGGAACGCCGCCCGCGACATGTATCCCGTGTCCTCCAGCAGGGCGATGAACAGGAACAGCAGGCAGATCTGTGGGAAAAACACCACCACCGCGCCGACCCCGGCCAGCACGCCGTTGACCAGCAGGTCGCGCAGCACGCCCGGCGACATCGTCTCCACTAGCAGACCCTGCACCCAGCCCACGCCCGACTCGATCGCCCCCATCAGCGGATCGGCCAGCAGAAAGATGCTGCAGAACAGCAGCCCCATCATGCCCGCGAAGATGGTCAGCCCCCAGACCTTGTGCGTCAGCACACGATCCAGCCGGTCCGTGGTCGAGCGCGACGCGATCTGGCCGCGCACCAGGCAGGCCCCGACCACTTCGGCCAGCCACCCGTACCGCGATGCGGTGATCTCCAGCGCCGGGTCGCAGTCCGGCGTCGCCGCCAGCCGTGCCAGGCACTGTTGCAGGGCGTCGCCCACGAGTTTCGGGAGGCCGTCAGAAGTGCCTTGCTCCCCCTCGGCCAGCAGCAGGATCGCGGCCCCGTCCGCGGCCGGACCGCTGGCGTAGCCGCCGCGGCTCATCGCCGACGCCAGCGCGCCGACCTGCTCCTCCACCTGCGGGGACATGTGCCATTGCCGCAGGCTCGCCGCATCACCGGACGCCCCGGGCAGCGCTTTGAGCGCCGCGCGCACCTGGGCCACGCCCTCGCCCCGGCTGGCGACGGTGCCGATCACCGGTACGCCGAGCCGCTCGGACAACGCGCCGAGATCCAGCCGGTGCCCGCCGGCCGCGACCAGGTCCATCATGTTGCAGACCAGCAGCGTGGGCAGACCCAGTTCGATCACCTGCGTCGCCAGGTAGAGGTTGCGCTCCAGGTTGCCCGCGTCGACCACCACCATGACCGCGTCGGGCTTCGGCGTGCCCGGCAGCCTGCCCAGCAGCACGTCGCGCGAGATCTGCTCGTCGAGGCTGCGCGCCGAGAGGCTGTAGATCCCCGGCAGATCCAGCAGCCGCAGCCCCGGCTCGCCGAGCATGGCTCCCTCGCGCTTCTCGACGGTCACGCCGGCATAGTTGCCGACCTTGTGGCGCAGGCCGGTCAGGGCGTTGAACAGCGTGGTCTTGCCGCAGTTTGGGTTGCCGGCCACGGCGATCAGCCGGGTCGTCTTCGAGGTGGCGGGTGTCTTGGCGGTGGGTGCGAGCGACATGGTGCTTCCGGAAATGTTGGCCGGCGGTGGCGTTCCCGGGCGGCCCGGTCAGGCGTACTCACCTGGCCATGGCGCAGTTGGAAACACATCCCGCGATCACAGCGGCGCCATTACCGATGGGCCGGCTCAGGCCATCGTCAGTGAAACCTGGCTGGCCTCGCTGCGCCGCAGGCTCAGATGATACCCGCGAATCTCCACATCGATGGGATCGCCCAGCGGCGCGAACCGCACCACCTTGACCGTCGATCCCGGCAGCAGGCCCATCTCCATCAGCCGCCGGCGGATCTCACCGGTGCCGGAGATCGCGGAAATCCTGCCGGACTCGCCGGCTTTCAGGCTGTCGAGTGTGACCGTGGACACGGGGGCTTCCGGCGGGACGGGCTCGCGGCATCACGCCGAGCGGGCGGACGGCATCGCGGCCGGTTCGACGAACACGCAGCTCGCCAGCCGGCGACACATGCCGAAGCGGCAATCCCCGACCTGGCAGATCAGCGGATCGTTGTTGCAGACGACCCGGATGGTGCGGCCCTCGAGCACGCCCAGCTCCCGGAGCCGGCGGGACTGGCAATTGTCCGCGCGAACCGCCCGGACGCGAACTTCTTCGCCGATGGTCGCAACCGCGAGAGGCCACATGCTGAATGCTCCTGCTGGTGCCGAGCCAGGCTGCCGCGATGCCTGAGCCGGGTAATTGAGACTCAGTCTCGTTTACTCATGGGGAGTGTATCGAATCCCGGCGCCAAGTTCAAGAGCCGCATTCACCCCAATCCAGGCAAGTTCCAGGAAAAACCGAAATCGTCACCCCCGCAGCTTCTTATTGCGGCAGGCCCAGGTCCCCTGGCATCTGGTACAGCCCGGACAGGGCCGCGACCAGCGAGCCGGCCACCAGGAGCACGCCCACCAGGCTCAGCAACGCCGCCAGCGGTCCCAGTACCCCCCGCAGATCCCGGATCGCGATCGCCACAATCCCGACCACCAGCCCCGGCACCGGCAGCAGCGGCAGCCACGGCTTCAGCGTCAGAATCCACGCCAGCGAGGCCGGTGCCGAGGTGCCCGCCCCTTGGGATTCCTTCTCCAGGTTCGGCAGCACAGCCGATCGCAGCAGGATCGCCAGTCCAATCCCCATCCCGGCCGTCAGCACCGCCCGGACCGACAGCCACAGCCCCCAGGATCGAGGCCCGCCGCGCCGTATCATCAGACCACCGAAGTACATCACTCGGTCCTCCGGACCAGCGCTCCATCCCCCGCTGCCGCCATGAGCGATCTGGACGTAACCATCTTCTTGCCAT
>CAYVVX010000592.1:0-3907 GCA_964455315.1 uncultured Planctomycetales bacterium
GACCGTTGTGCCGCTGATCGCCGCTGTCGCGTCCTTCACCACCTTGTCAACCTCCCCGAACAACAGCAGGTGCCCCGGCGTGGTTCCCGTGAGTTCCATCGCCTTCTCCAGTTCGGCGAGCTGGTCACTGGTCAGTGCCCGGGTTGTGCGGACAGCACGCCACACGGTTTCAATCGCAGCCTTGACGGCATCGACGGAGGCCGCGTTGGACTCCGCCCGCTTCTGCCTGATCTGTTCAATGATCGCGTTCATGCAAGATCCTTTCGTATGAAGAAATGCCGCCGCGCGGCCGGTGCAAGCGATGAAACACCGAACCGCGCGGCAGCGCGTCAGGTCAATCGTTCATCATCCGCCCCATGTTCACCTGCGCAACCATCGCCTCGCGCAGATCATGGTGATTCCGGCACGCCCATGCCCATGCCTGGTGACGCGGTTCCTTGGTCTCGACCATCCGCTCCTGGACGATCTCCTCGAAGGCTGCCTTCGCTCCGCCGCCGATGTCAGGCACAGCGCGTCGCGGTCGCTCGGTCAGCACCGGAACACCGGAACGCTTGCCGCTCACCGCCCGGTTCGCCTCCGCCTTGGACGCTTCGGCCTTGGCAATCTCACGCTCGAGTAGATCACAGTAGGCGTCTTTGGCCGCGTCGATGGTGTCGCCAACGTCGATGTACTCCAGGATGAACTCATCGGAGGCGGCCGGAAGCGCGGCCTTCAACTCGGTGAACGTCGCCGCCCTCGGAGGCTCAGGCGCCACAGCCACGGGCTCCGGTGTGGGCACCGCTGCCTTGACCGGCTTGACGCCCGGGTTGGCGGAGGTGGCCCCGATTTGCTCGCGCACCCATGCCAGCGTTGCGTCAAACGTCTCGACGGCATCCACCAGCTTCAGACCGACGGCGTCCCTCGCGGGATGAACGCGGCCATCAGCCAGCGTGGACACGTAGGCGTGAGGCAACTTCCTGCCCCGGGCGACCGCGTCGATGAAAGCGTTGTGGAAGCCCGTCACGATGCGCTGCGCCTCCGCCAGGTGCGCGGGCGTGATCTCCGTGCCGGGCACGCCCATGCCTTTGAAGTCACCGCCGCCGGAGGGGCGCACGATATGCACCTTGATGCCCGCGTCGGAGGCGCCCTTGCTGGAGTCCGTCAGCACGCTGTAGATGCCGATCGATCCCACCAGGGACGCGGGCTGCGCAACCACCCGGGAAGCTTGCGAGCCGAAGTAGTACGCCGCCGATGCGCCGATGTCGCGGAAGGTCGTGACCGTCAGTTTTCGCTTTGACGCCTCGTGGATGTCGCTGGCCAGTGCCTCGGTCCCGCTCACCGTCCCGCCGGGTGAATCCACCTGGATGATGATGCCGCGGATGCGCGGATCGTTGCTCATCTTCCGCAGCTCCCGGCGCACCACGACGGAGCTTGCCCCACCGAACAGGCCGGAGTGCTTCGCGACGATGCCGTAGATGGTCAGCACAGCGATGCCGTCGGCGGTGACCTCGACCATGCGCGGCAGCTCGGGTTGGTCCATGCCGTCAAGGCCGTCAAGGTCATCGACCGCCGGCTGGCGAGCCAGATCGGCGCCGCGGAGCCCGCGCACCAGGCCTTCCAGAACTGGCGCGTGAATCGCCAGGGCGCCGAAGTAGTCGCTTACGCTGGCGTGGCCACGGCTGGCCAGTCCCTCAGTTCCCATCGGCTCACCCGCGGCGGCCGATTCCGCGGTGGTGGTGTTCATCTCGTTCATGTCAGACCTCCGATCAGGTGTTGTGGTTCCGCCCAGCCTCACCGGCGACGGGGTCGCTCCGCGTTGGCCTCCGCGACCATTGCCGCCCTCAGTGCAGGCTCGGCCCGGCAGACTTTTTGCCAGGCGACATGCTTCTTCTCGCCGTAGGCCTCCATCCGCACCGCGACCAGGGCGTTGAACCGCTCCATTGCGCTTTTGGTTTCCGGGCTCATTGTGTCCTCATCTTTCTGCTGGCCATCGCCAGCGCCTAGAGTTTTACCGGCAGCACCATGCCGCCGGATAACTTGTTTGTTCACCATTTCGCCTGCCGCCGGGTCAGGGCAAGGTGTTGTGCTGTACGAAAAGCTTCGCCCGGGTCGCCGCAGGCGATGCAGACTCTGCCGTCGATCTTCACCTCCACCGCCCGGTGAGGGTTCAGACCCAGTTGTGCGGCCAGCTTCTCGACGAACGGCAGATCGAGCCCGACAAACACGACGCGGTGACTGACCGTGTACATGGCGGCGCCCTTGCGCTGGCCGATCCAGGCGTTCACGGCAGCGTCGCTCACGTTGTCTGCCACCAGAAAACCGGACTTCTGCGCCTCTGCGAGCTCGGGAACTTCAAACATCATCAGTGCTCCTTTGTGCTGTACAATGCCCCTGCCAGCCGAGCCGCCAACGTGACGGGTTCGCTGGCCTTGATTTCGATTCTGCCCCGGACCGCCTTCACCTTGCCCGCGTTGCCGACAGCCGCCTGCACGCGCTCGAGGTCGCCGCCTTCGACAGTGACCCGGCCGGCCAGGCACCAGATCGCCGCGCGCCCCTTCCGCCGGCACCAGTCCTTGAACCTGATCAACGTCACGATCCGCTCGCCGTCCGCGATCAGGAACCCCGTCTCGACCGCCGCGGCGATCGTGGCGAGCTCCGCCTCGGTCAACGGGTTCTCATCGGTGATGCCGAACAAGTAGCAGGTCATCGCCCACCCCTCGCGATCCGACGGAGCGCCCGCCTGGTCTGCCGGATGGTGGTCTGGTGGTCATCGCCGCAGGCATCCAGGAAGAGCCGGTTGTCGGCCTCAACGGCGTCAAGGCGTCTGGCCAGATCCGCCGCATCCGAGCCCGGCGACGGGACCAAGATCAGCCGGTCATCTTGGACGTAGAAGCAGGGTCTGCCCCGCCGGCCGTGCATCTTGAGCCAGCCAACCAGGGCGGTCGGGTTTGCGTCCGCGTCCAAGTAGTCGGTCGTGCTCACGGGTCTATCGATTGTCGATGTCATTGGTCGTCTCCTGATAGGGGGTACAGAATTTCACAGGTTGGGAATCCGGCCGGTTCGGGTCTGGCCGTCGCGGAGCAGGGTCGCCCGCCAGGGGAATCAAGGAAGCATTTCTGCATATAGGTTGCCAGTGGGGTCCAAAGGCACAATCCAGGGGTTTTTCTACTTATATAGTGAATGCTTCCCCTGCTTCCCCAACACCACAAAAACCGGCTTGGCGCTACCGAAAACGCTGGTTCGCGGGGAACCATTTTTTGGCGGCTCGGCGACCCGCGCAAAATCAAGTGCCCTCTTTTTCCGCCTTCGCGGAGGGTCAGGGGAATCATGCTTCCCCTCCAGTCCCGACTCGCTGCCACGCCGAACCGTGCTTGGTTCCCACTGGTTGCAACCCTGTGAGTTTCCCGCGCTTGCGGGCGTGGTTCAGTCGGCGGATAACCCAGCCGGTGCCGAGCCGGACACCGGTCGCCGCGAGCCAGACCTCCCCAAGATCCTTTGGGGTGATGTTGTCCGCCCGGAGGGCCTCCGCGTAGTCCGCGCTGGCGATGCGACGGTCAATCTCCTGGATGACCAGCTCAACCTCCTCAATCTCAGCATCGACCACGGTGGCGTTGGCGGCCTGATCCAAGAGGATCTCGTTGACCCGCGGCGACAGGGCCAGAACCTGGTCGCACCACGGCACAAACCGGTTGCGTCCCGCCGTGATAGGGTGGCGCTTGCCGCGGAGGGCGTGGATACAGTCCGCTAACACATGGTTGCGGTGCTCGTTGATGAACTCGAACAGTCGGTCGTCCCAGCCCGGCGCTACGTCCCGATCAGGCATCCGCAGCCGGAGCACCACTGCGCGGCTCGCCAGATCCGTACTCAGAGCAGCGTCGTTGGACGTCATGCACCAGGTGATGAGGTTCTCCCGGCGGGTCTGGCGACC
>CAYVVX010000593.1:0-327 GCA_964455315.1 uncultured Planctomycetales bacterium
GGGCCCAGAAGAAACTTTGTCGGTTTTTTCCGAGCGCGAGTTTGATTTCGACCTTCCTGAATTCTACAAATAGTGTGGAAGCTGTCGTGTCCCCTTTCAACGGCCCCGTGTCTCTCTTCGGGGAGGCACGGGGTTATTTCTTGCCCACCCCGAACCGGGCCGCACGCCCGAGGGCGCGGCGGCGGCAACATGGCATCCCCCCTCCGGTCCCAGCCAGGAAACAGGCCCCCTTCGCACATCCGCCGGAAACCGATGCGCACGCGCGCCGCGATGCAGCCGTCGTGCGGGGCTTGTCAACCCGATATCCCCTGCGTACATTACATGGCT
>CAYVVX010000593.1:337-3905 GCA_964455315.1 uncultured Planctomycetales bacterium
TCAGCGGTAGAGCACGGCTTTCGTAAAGCTGAGGTCGTGGGTTCAAATCCCACCATCGGCTGTTCCCCCGCCCCGTCAGATTGCACCCCGTTGCCCCCTTCTCGGGCCAGGGCCGACCGGCAAGACCTGCCGCCCCCGCCGGGTCCGCGCGGCGATCGTCGCGCGAGCCTCACACCTCACCATCAGACGCCGGAGGATTCCCCGGGATTTGGGCGGGATCGAACGTCGTGCCGCACTCCGGGCAGCGCTGGTTCATGTCCCGTTACCCCAGGCTCTCCATCGTGCTCACCACCGTCTGGCGCTTCTCCTGCAACTCCACCAGCCGCTCGCGCTCGCGCTGGACGACCTCCGCCGCCGCCCGGCTGACGAAGTTCTCGTTGCCCAGCTTGTTCTGAATCCCGCCGATCTGCCTGTCCAGGTTCTCCAGTTCCTTCCGGAGGCGAGCCAGCTCCGCGGCCGGGTCGATCACGTCCAGGACGAAGATCTGCATGTCCCCGATGACCAGGGTGGCCGCGTTCCGGCCCGCGGTCGCGCCGGGATCGACGGTCAGCGTACCCACATTGGCGAGCTGGCGAATCACGCTGGCCTCGCGCTGCATGGACGCGACCCGGGCGGCCGGCACCTTGATGACCACGTCCACGGGCTGCTTCGGCGGGACGTTCTGGGTCTGGCGAATGTCGCGGACCGCGCGGGTGACCGTCTGGAGATCCGCGAAAACGGCATCCGCATCGGGCGCATCGAGCACGGGGTAGCCTTCCACCGGCGGGAACGCGGCGACGATGAGTGCCGAGTCATAGCGGCCGGCCCCCGAGCCGGCCGTTCCCGCCGGCGACTTTGCATCGTAGCGGCCGGCCCCCGTGCCGGCCGTTCCCGCGGGAAACTCGCCGTTGCCGGGCAATCCCCCCAGTTCCCTTTGCGGGCAGACCGCGTTCAACTGCTGCCACAGCCGCTCGGTGATGAAGGGGATGAACGGATGCAGCAACCGCAGGGACTGATCCAGCGCGAACGCCAGCACCTGCCGGGCCTCGGCCGCGTGGCGATCCTCGCGGATGCGCGACTTGACCAGTTCCAGGTACCAGTCGCACAGCGAATCCCAGAAGAAATCGCGGGCAACGTTGGCGGCCCGGCTGAACTGGAACCTGCCCAGCGCATCCTGCACCTCCCGCGCCGCGGCCGACACGCGCGAAAGGATCCAGCGATCTTCGATGGGCAGTGATGAGTGATGAGTGATGAGTGCTGAGTCGTAGCGGCCGGCCCCCGTGCCGGCCGTTGATGAAGCAGACGTCCCTTCGCCCGCGGCACCCTCCGGTGCCAGCGTCATGAACGCGAACCGGGCCGCGTTCCACACCTTGTTGCAGAAGTTCCGCCCCAGCTCGAACCGCTCGGAGCTCTGCAGCTCCCGCCCATCCTCGAGCGTGACCCGCTTCATGGGCATACGGATGTCCTGCGTCTCGGTGGTCATCGTCGCCATGGTGTAGCGCAGGGCATCGGCGCCGTACACCTCGATGATGTCCACCGGGTCGTACCCGTTGCCGAGCGTCTTCTTGAACGGCCGGCCCTGCCCGTCCTGGATGACGGCATGAATGTACACGTCGTGGAAGGGCACCTTGCCGAGGTTGTACATCCCGGTGAGCACCATGCGGGCCACCCACAGGGTGATGATCTCGCGGGCGGTGGAGAGAACCGAGCCGGGGTAGTAGCGCTGCAACTCGGGCTTGTTCTCCGGCCAGCCGAGCGTCGAATGCGGCCAGAGAGCGGAGCTGAACCAAGTGTCGAGGACGTCGGGATCCTGCTCCATGCAGCAGAACAAGTTTAGAACGTCGATGACATAGGCATCATCGCCAATGTAACAGGCGAAGACTCTGCAACGCGGGCGTGTATCGGGGTGATCGAACCAAGTGAGAAACTCTGGAATAGGGTCACCCGGGCTGTACAACCGACTTCCGGAGGATTCATCAAACACAAAGGCAGCCAGTTGCCCCCCTTGTACAAGGAGAGGTGTGACTTGGGTATTGCTCCAGAGATTTCGCATTTCCTCGTAGTCTTCGGGTTTCTGGCAATCGTAATCGCGACTCCACACCGGTATCCGATGCCCCCACCAGAGCTGCCGGCTGATGCACCAGTCGCGCTTTTCTCCAAGCCAGTCGAGGTACGTCTTGGCATAGCGCTCCGGGAAAATGTGCACCTTGCCGCAGGCCCGTCGCTCTTCGGCCGACCCGTGTGACTCATGGCACACCGCATCCATCGCGAGTTGCGCCAACCCGCTGGCTCCGCGCAAGCCATCGACCTTCGCCGCGTGCTCCGGCTCCAGATCGCCCATGCGCACAAACCACTGATCCGACAGATAAGGCTCGATGGGCGTCTTGCTGCGGTCGGAGTGACCCACGTCGATGTCGCGATCCTCGATCTTCTCGACGAAGCCCAGCGCTTCCATCGCCGCGACTACCGCCTTGCGGCCCTCGGTGGCGAACTTCAGCCCCTCCAGCGACTTCGTCGCCTCCGCATTCTGCGTGTGCGACGACAGGTCGGCGATGCGCCCGTCGGGCGTCATCACGTTGATCTGAGCGAGCTTGTGCCGCTGCCCGACTTCATAGTCGTTCGGATCGTGCGCCGGCGTGATCTTCACACAGCCGCTGCCCAGTTCCGGCTTGGCCCACTCGTCGCAGATCAGCGGAATGGGCCGATCCACCAGCGGCAACATCACCTGCCGCCCGTCGCGGGCCATGTCGCGCAGCTTGATCAGCGTGGGCAGCACCCGGTCCCGCCGCTCGGCGAGTTCCTCAAGCTGCTTTTCGATCGCCGGCCGGTCGCGCACCGCGGCCATCTCCAACTCGTGACGCAGTTGATCGCCGAGTTTGTCCAGCGCATCGGTCGGCTCCGGATGCACCGCCACCGCCGTATCCCCCAGCATCGTCTCGGGCCGCGTGGTGGCGATATGCACGAACGCCGGCTCGCCCGGCTTCGGGTCGATCACCGGGTACTTGAAGTGATAGAAATGCCCCTTGACCGACTCATGGTAAACCTCGTCGTCGGCCACCGCGGTCTGCAGGTGCGTGTCCCAGTTCACCAGCCGCTTGCCGCGGACAATGAGCCCGTCCTTGAACAGCTTGAAGAAGGTGTGCCGCACCGCCCGGGCGCAGATGTCGTCCAGCGTGAATCGCGTCCGCTCCCAGTCGCAGGAGCAGCCCATCAGCTTGAGCTGGCTGAGAATGCGGGCCTCGTAATGGTCCTTCCAATCCCAGATGCGCTTGACCAGTTCCTCCCGGCCCAGGTCGTGGCGGCTCTTCTTCTCGCTCTCGAAGATCCGCTTCTCGACCACCGCCTGGGTGGCGATACCGGCGTGGTCCGTCCCCGGCATCCACAGGGTGTTGAAGCCGCGCATGCGATGCCAGCGGACGAGGATGTCCTGCAGCGTGTTGTTCAGGGCATGCCCGCCGTGCAGGGCGCCGGTCACGTTGGGCGGAGGGATGACGATGACGTAGGGCTCGCCGGGCGATTGCGGATCGGCGTGGAAGTAATTGCCGTCGTTCCAGAGCCTGGCGATCTCGGGCTCGACGGCGCGGGGATC
>CAYVVX010000594.1:0-3904 GCA_964455315.1 uncultured Planctomycetales bacterium
ATCATCAACGAGGTTCTGCTGCCGGGCATGAAAGTGGTCGGCGACCTGTTCGGCTCGGGCGAGATGCAGTTGCCCTTCGTGCTCCAGTCGGCCGAGACCATGAAGGCGGCGGTGGCCCACCTCGAGCCGCACATGGACAAGACCGACGAAGGCGGCAAGGGCTCGATCGTGCTGGCCACGGTCAAGGGCGACGTGCACGACATCGGCAAGAACCTGGTGGACATCCTGCTGACCAACAACGGCTACACCGTGCACAACCTGGGCATCAAGATGCCCATCAACCGGATCATCGAGGCCTGGCAGGAGAAGAAGGCCGACGCGATCGGGCTCTCCGGGCTGCTGGTCAAGAGCACCATCGTCATGCGCGACGACCTGGCCGTGCTCAACGAGCGCGGTTTGAATCCTCCGGTGATCCTGGGCGGCGCGGCCCTGACCCGCAAGTACGTCGAGCAGGATCTTCGGCCGCGCTACCAGGGCAACCTGTTCTACGCCAAGGATGCTTTCGAGGGGCTGGACCTGATGCGCAAGCTGGTCGACGGGGAACTGGAGGCGCCGTCCTCGCCCCTGCCCGCGGCGGGGGTTGCCGCGGTCGAGTCGGAAGGCGGCGGCACCGCGACGGCCGTGCGCCCGGTGCGGACCCTGCGCAGCGAAGCGGTACGCATCGACAACCCGGTGCCCACGCCGCCGTTCTGGGGCAGTCGGGTGGTCGAGAAGGTGCCGCTCAAGTCGGTACTCGGCTACGTCAACGAGACCATGCTGTTTCAGAAGCAGTGGCAGTTCAAGCGCAAGGGCCGCCCGCAGGACGAGTGGGACCGCTACGTCGACACCGAGATCCGCCCGGTCTACCGCAAGCTGGTCGCCACCTGCGAGCAGGAGGGCATTCTCAAGCCGCAGGCGGTGTACGGTTACTGGGCCTGCCAGAGCGAGGGCAACAGCCTGATCTTCTTCGATCCCCAGGACCACGAGCGCGAGATCGCCCGTTTCACCTTCCCGCGGCAGGACGCCGAGCCGCACCTGTGCCTGGCCGATTACTGGCGGCCCGTCTCCAGCGGGCAGCGCGACGTGGTGGCGTTGTCCATCGTGACCGTGGGGCACGCGGCCAGCGATGTCGCCCGCCAGTGGTTCGCGGACAACCGCTACCAGGATTACCTCTACCTGCATGGCCTGGGCGTGGAGAGCGCCGAGGCGCTGGCCGAGTACGTCCACAAGCAGGTGCGCGTCGAGCTGGGCATCGCCGGCCAGGACGCCCGCGATCTGAGCGACATGATCAAGCTCGCCTACCAGGGCTGCCGCTACAGCTTCGGCTATCCGGCCTGCCCGAATCTCGAGGATCAGACCCTGCTGTGGCCGCTGCTGAAGCCGGAGCGGATCGAGATGCGGCTCAGCGAGGAGTTCCAGCTCGAGCCGGAACAGTCCACCTCGGCGATCATCGCCCACCATCCGGACGCGAAGTATTTCAAGGCGTGAGGCCGCGGGCAAAGCGGCCGTTTCGCGGCGTTGACAGGGGCTGCCCTTCGGAGTGAAGAATCCATCGCGAAACGGCCGGCAGGGGCCTCGCCACGGCGAAGCAGGGCCGGCCGCTACACTCAACGCGCACGTTCAAGGTTGAAATGGTACTATGCCGTGGTCAGCCCGAACGCCTGGTATACCGCCGACTGAACCGCGGCATAGAACGAGTAGCCCGCCAGCCGGCCGGCTTCCGACGCGACGTAGCTGAGCAGCGAGTAGCCGCAGCCCGCGAACTGGAACACCACCCCGCCGCTGGCACCCAGAAGCATCCACCGGTACACCCGGGTCATCCGCATGGTCGTCTCCTCATCCTTACCCGCGGGTTCCGCGGCCGCGGTGAATTCTGCCGATCCCTGGGCGCGGCACGGGCGGCGATCGGCCGGCCGTGTGCAGCCCGCACGCCCATATATCGGCAGGAACCCCCCCGGGTGGCGAGCAAACCGTCCGGGCAGCCCGTCCGGCGGCCGGCCGCTACGTTCCGCAGGCCGGGTTCGCGGGGACGTCCGCCCCGCTGAGGCAGGCCCCGAAGCGGATGAAGTCGTCGCCGTCCACGTCGGTGTCCCCGTCCAGCCGGGCGTCGAGGCAGGCCTCCACGGTCTGGGCCACGTCCGCCCCGGTCAGGCACACCTGGAAGTGGGCGAAATCCTTCATGTCCACGTCGCCGTCGCCGTCGAAGTCGGCCGGCGTGTGCGGTTCGAGGACGAAGTCGACGAACGAGTGAGTCTCGAACAGCCCGGTCCAGGTGCCGCTGAATTCACTGCTGTTGGAGCCGCTCAGGTTGGAGAAGGTCACGTTGAGCCCGATGATCTGCCCCTCGGTCAGAGTCAGTCCGTCCACCACCGGCGCGTTGGACGGGTACCAGGTGAACGCCGCCCCCGCCGGCAGCACCCGCGGGATCTTCACCTCGGTGCGGTACCGCCCGGACGCGAAGCTGGACGACACCTGCGCGCCGGCGACGGCCGAGCGCCCGACCACCTGCACGTTGAATCCGCCGTAGAAGGTGTAGAGGTGATTGCCGTCAGCCCAGCTGTCGCCGTAATGGTTCTGCTTGTTGTTGAGATTGTCCGTGTCGGTGGCCCCGCTGACGTGGCGCACGGGCGACTCGAACCGGCCGTCCTGCCCGCTGCCGTCCAGCGAGATCATGAAGCGCAACTGGCGGGTGGAGTCGAAGGCCAGGTAGATGGCGTTGGCATCGTAGCCGGCGTAGGTGACCAGCGGGAAGTCGGTGCTGTTGTTGGTGTAGTAGTAGCCGCCGGCCAGCCGCCGCCAGGCCGGCTCGATGTTCCCGTCGATGACCGGCGGCGTGGTGAACGCGGGGATGAAGGTGTTCACGCCGTAGAGCGGCTGATGATCGGCGCCGTCCGGCCGCCCGTCACCGTCGGTGTCCGGCGAGAGCGGATCGGTGGTGCGGTAGGTATACGCGGCCAGCTCGCCGAGATCGTCGAGTCCGTCGTCGTCGGTGTCGGCCAGCAGCGGGCTGGAGCCGAAGCGGACCTCGTCCACCGGCACGCGATTGTCGTCATCGGGCAGGTCGTCGCCGTCAGCGTCGACGCATTCGATGTAGCCGGCATACGGCGCGGGGAACGTGTTCCACTTGTCGCCGTAGTCGCGGTTGGTCTGGGCGATGCCGTCGAAATGTGGGCCCCAGTCAATGTGCCAGCCGGTCGGTCCGAGCGCCTCGGGGTAGGCCCACGGGAAGTGGCAGAAGAGCACCTCGGGCGTGCCGGCGGTGATGTTTTCCATGACCTCCAGGGCGTGATGGATCTCGTGGGTGAAGGTCCAGGCGATGGTGTAGTCGATGTTCGGATCCTTGCCGGGATAGGGCACACCGCAGACCGTGCCCAGCGACGCGCAGGTCGAGCCGAAGATCACGTAGCCGCCGAAGCAGCCGGCCAGGTCCTGCCCGATCAGGTAGGCCAGGTCGTACTGGTCGTTCTGCACGCCGACGGCGCGGAGCTGGTTCTGCAGCGTGCTGTTGCCCCAGTCGGTGCCGGTGCCGGGCGGATCGCCGGGCATGAAGAGCCAGGTCGGGTCCATGAGCAGCTCGCCGGAACTGGTCCGCCAGTAGAAGTCCAGCGCCAGGTTGATGCCCGCGACCGTGCGGTCGATCTGACTCTGCGAGTAGCCCCCGGTGTAGAACACCAGCAGCAGGTCCAGCTTCTTGTGGTGCGACAGCCCGGCGTCGCTGCTCGCCAGCGTGGTGGCCGTGTCGTTGGTGAACTCGGCGACGCCGTGTCCGGCCCCGTCGATGGCCACCGCCTTGTAGACGTAGCTCTGCCCCGGGGTCAGGCCGGAGTCGGTGAACGACGCGCGGCGCAGCACCCGGGCGGTCGGCACGGCCGGGAAGCTGCCCTGCGGGGTGCGGCGGTAGATCTCGTAGCCAGCGACATCGGGC
>CAYVVX010000595.1:0-3900 GCA_964455315.1 uncultured Planctomycetales bacterium
GACGCTTCTGGAAGGAGCACCAACTACGGCCGGCCTTCCGTGGCGGCAGACAGGATCATGTTCTGGATGAAGCCAGTGGAGTTTATAAGTCTTTCGGCTGCACGAAGTTCGGGTTAATCATGAGGCAGATGGGTGGTCCTTTTCGGCCCACGCGTAAACTCCACATATATACTTTCAGGATCGGAGTGGACTGCTTGAGGAGGAGGGCTCATGAGTGGGATGGAGTGAATGTGATGAAGAGCAAGAGGCAGGATTAAGCATGAGAAAGCAGGGAGCGGGCCGTGACGACCCGCTCCCTGCGGTTCGCCATGGCCGACGCGGCATGAATCAGTCAGGGGTTGACCATCATGTCACCGCCTTTCAAAACTCCCAGTTATTCGTGACCCCTCCGGCACGGCCCAGGTTGCAGGCCGCGCGGTAAGGTTCGGTGGCTTCAATCGCCGCCCATGCTCGCCCGAACCGGATTCATGTTGAAATCGGCGGGGAAGTGTGACAGGCTATCGCGTAGTAATTCGCGATTCCGGCCTGCGAGGTGACCAGAGCATGCGGCGAAGAACCTTTCTGGGGGCGCTGGTGGGTGGCGGTGCGGCAATGGTCTGTTCCAGCGCGAAGTTGCGGGCCGCGCTGAGGCCACAGCGCACCGGCGTGACGATCGACGAGATCCACGCGGGCGAGAGTGTCTTCGATTATGTGCGGCGCGTGGCGGGCGCGCTTGATGATGGCTTGTACAAGCAGATTCTGGGGGCGGCAAACGAGTTCAAGGAAGGCGACCAGATCGTCGGCGTCGCCGCGGCCAGTGAAACTTCGCGCCACCGCGCGCAGGGGTTGCTGAGCAACACGTCTGTCCGGGAACTCGACGAGCATGCCCTGCTGAATGATCAACTCACCGGGCTGCTGCGAGCGACGATCGATCGCAAGGCGGCGGCCCGCCCGGACGAGATGACGCTTGGTGGACTCAAGCAGTTCCTGCTGGACAATAACGAAGCGGCCATCAAGGCGATCATGCCGGGGCTGTCGAGCCAGGTGATCGGCTGCCTCGTGAAGCTGATGAGCAACGAGGAACTGATTGCCGTCGGCGCGAAGGTGTTCAATCCGTTGCCCGGCAGCCGGATCGGAGCGAAAGGGTATCTCGGGGCCAGGATTCAACCCAACTCACCGACCGACAACGTCGACGACATCCGCTGGCAGGTGCTGGCCGGCTGGGCGTTCGCCGTCGGGGATGTCGTGCTCGGCAACAATCCGGTGTCGAGCAACCCGGAGTCGGTCGCCGCCATCGAACAGACGCTGAAGGACCTGCTGGTGACCTTCGGCATCGACGACGTGATGCCGCATTGCGTGCTGTCGCATATCGACGTACAGGCCGAGGTCGAGCAGAAACATCCCGACAGCACGGCGCTGTGGTTTCAGAGCATCGCGGGCAGCGATGACGCGAACCGCACGTTCGATATCAGCACGGACAAGATGATGGCCTACGCCGCCGCGCGCACCGGGCCGTACGGATTGTACTTCGAGACCGGGCAGGGAGCCGATTTTACGAACGGGCATGGCCACGGTTTCGACATGGTGCTGCACGAGGCGAGAAAGTACGGCTTCGCTCGGGCGTTGAAGCAGCAGGTCGGCGTTGCGCTGACTGCGGCCGGAAGCAACCGCGAGCCGTGGGTGCATTTAAACGACGTGGCCGGCTTCATCGGGCCCGAAGTGTTTCGGACGCGCGAGCAACTGGTGCGCTGCTGCCTGGAAGATATCGTCATGGGCAAGCTGCACGGGCTGTGCATCGGGCTGGACGTCTGCTCGACGCTGCACATGGACGTGTCGCTGGACGACCTTGATTGGTGCCTGGATCAGATCATGCCCGCCAATCCGGCGTACCTGATGGCGTTGCCGACCAAGATCGACCCGATGCTCGGTTATCTCACCACCGGCTACCAGGATCACGTCCGACTGAGGGAGAGATTCGGCTACAAGGTGAACGATCGGATGTGGCGGTTCTTTCAGGAGCTGGAAGTGATCGATCGCGAGGGCCGGCCGACACGGCACTTCGGCGATCCACTGTGGGTCTACTTGAAGTACCAGCGGCACAAGGGCGATCGGCGCGGCGAAGAAGCAATCCTGGCCGAGGGACGCACACAAATCGAAGCGATTCGCGGGCGCGGCGTCTTTTTGACCGAGGGACACGGCGAGCGGCCGTGGGATCTCACGCCCCGGCTCGATAAAGACATCCGCCGCATCTATGCCGATGCCAAGGACAGCATCTGGGCTGAACTGCCGGCGGGTTTTCTCGAAGAAGTTCCGCACGGGATTCTTATCGAGACGCAATCGATCGATCGCGAGGACTACATCCTGCATCCGGAATCGGGTGAGCGACTGACCGGGAAGGCTCTCGAGGCGATCGCCAGGCTGCGACGGGAGCACGCGGGCCGGTACGACGTGCAGATCGTCATCTCCGACGGGCTCAACGCGTTGTCCATCACTGACCAGGGGCACCTCGAGCCCTTCCTGGGCCGGCTCCGGAAGCAGCTGGCCGACCGCGGACGTCGCGTCGCGAACGAAAACATCGTTGTCCGCTCGGGACGAGTTCGCGCGGGCTACCGCATTGGCGAAGCGCTGTTTCATGGCCTCGATGGTTCGCGGGCCATCCTGCACATCATCGGGGAACGCCCCGGCACCGGGCACCATACGTTCTCGATCTACATCACCGCGCCAACCGGCGCGGCGTGGGGCGCCGCCGGCGCGATCGACCACAACATCACGAAAGTCGTCTCGGGCGTTGCGAAGACCGCTTTGCTGCCGGAACCAGGTGCGGACGAAACCGTTCGCGTGCTGGCCACGTTGACAGCCCGGTCGTAGCGTGTAGTCAGTACCAGCATGACGCTCGAGTGAGCCCAACCATCGATCACCCACCGGCTTGCACGTCGTGCTGGTATTTCCCGCCGTTCAATCTGGCCCCGGCCCGGTCAGCTGATCTTACGGACACTGAGCCGGCGGCCGCGCCGGTGGTGAGGCGGAACGTCGCTCACACGGGCCTCCATCGTGATACTTCAAGGGGATGTCAAGCGCTTACTATGAAAAATGAGCCATCCCGGGGGCCGTAGCGAACCACGGCGCTGCATGAATGCTTCGCTCGCCTCTCTCGCAGGAAGACAAGACCGATAAGCCGCTGGCGTGACGGGGGCGGCGCCGTACAATGATTGAACAAGCCCCGACGGGGTAGCCGGGTGGGGCCATCTGCGACATCTCGGGGTGATGGGCGAGGCGAAGCACAAGACGAGCAGACATGAACTCCGGCAAGATGAGGGACATTTCCGAAGCGGTACTACCGATCATGACTGAGGCGGACTTGGCCTCGTGGCGAAGGCGGAACGGCGCTCGCGTCATCAGTCGAGATGGCCGCTACTGGGAGGAGACGTATCGCGGTTTGTATCAGACCATCCCCTGGCTGGCGCGACTTCCCAGAGAACAGGTCAAGCGACCAACCTCGCTGTGCTGGGGCTATCGGACGACCCTCCGAGACGAGGACGCGGGATTCGCCAATGGTTCCATGCCCGTGAATCTCCTCTCGCGGATCGACGACTACGATCTGGAGCATCTACCATCAAAGCGGAGGAACCAGCTGCGAAAGTGCCGCAAGGAAGTGGATATCGTCCAGATCACGGACCCCGGGATTCTGCAGGATCAGGGCTACGAGGTCTACTGCTCGGCAGTGAATCGGCTTCGCCTTTACAGCCCCCCCACCCGAGCGGCCTACCGCCAGGCCGTGGAGGAGATGTTTCACTCTCCGGACTACCTGGTTGTCGGGGGACTGGTTGGCGGAAAGCTGGGTGGCTATCTCGAGGCGTACGCCGTCAACGGAACGGCTTATATTCACCATGTGTTCATTGCCACGGCGATGCTTCGAACGAA
>CAYVVX010000596.1:0-2421 GCA_964455315.1 uncultured Planctomycetales bacterium
GCTGTGCCGGAGCACGCTGGACGCCCATCCATACAAGCGAAACGGCGGCAATCGTGATTCCCTTCCAGCGAGCAGGTAGCAGCATTGGTCAGATCCTCATGGTGTTGCAGAGCAGAAAGGGCGCCTTCCCGGCCCGGGGTCCGGGTGTTGTCCGCGGGAAGCGCCGCCAGAAGGTCGCATTATGGGACGCGGAGGTTCCGCCCGCAAGCAGGCGCCGCGTCCGACATCGCGTCTGCCGAATCCAGACAGGGAAGGCTTGAAACCCGACCCACCAGCGGGGTAAACTCATTCTGGATAACGAGCAAAAGGAACAATGGCGAACATTGCCCCCGCCCTGTCCGCCTGAGTGGCTGGTTGTCGTCAGACCGCCGTGAGGCCGGGGCTCGACCTGGCATCGCCGGAGCATCCGCGGGGGCACTCAACGAGTACGCCTACATGGGACGCAGTGCACAACCGGGCATTGAACGCAGACGACAGATCCTCAAGATCCTCCGCGCCGGGCATTCGGCCGACACCTCGGAGCTGTCCGAGCGCCTTGGCGTCAGCGAGATGACCATCCGGCGCGACCTCAAGGAGCTGGAATCCAGCAACACCGTCCTGCGCAGCTACGGTGGTGCCACGCTGGCCAGGCGAATCCATCTGGAGTTCCAGTTCGACCAGCGCAGGCAGGGCAATCTTTCCGCCAAACGGGCCATCGGTCAATACGCCGCCGAACTGGTGCAGCCAGATGAGACGGTGTTCATCGATACGGGCACCACCACCCTCGAGTTCGCCCGCGAACTCGCCAGGCGGGACATCCCGGTGACCGTGGCCACCTCCAGCCTGGCGGTGGGCAGCGAGCTGTGGGGCCGTGAGAAGATCAAGGTGCTCATGCTCGGCGGACAGCTTCGCGAAGGTTCCCCGGACCTGACCGGGCCGCTGTGCGAACATTCGCTGGAAATGCTCAGCGCGGCCCGGGCCTTTCTCGGCTGCGACGGGCTGGACCCGCAGCGCGGGCTCTTCGCCGCCGACACCGAGGGTGCCCGGGTGTCCGCGACCATGCTCAAGCATTCGATCTGGTGCTGCCTGCTGGTCGACGGCAGCAAGCTGGACAGGCATGCTCCCGTGCGCTACGCCCGCCTGGACGAGCTTGATCTGATCATTACCGACGAGGGCGCCCGCGGCGCGGGGCTCGAGCGCCTGCGCGAGAATGTCGAGGCGTTGCAGGTCGTGGAAACCGACCGCTCGACCGGTGGGGGACGGCGCGTATGCTGAAGACCCGGACCACCGCCTCTCCATCGGCCCCGGCGCTGGAAGCCACGTACTCTACCGACTGGTGCCGCGCCGACCTGGCCCGGGTCCCGCGCATCATCGCCCCGCCGCCGGGACCGCGCTCCCGCGATCTGCACGCCCGCACCGAGAAGCTGGTCAAAGGCCAGTCCGGGCAGGTGCGCCTGTTCCCGGTCTGCTTCGACTCCGGTCGGGGCGTCACCCTCACCGATGTCGACGGCAACACCTACCTGGATTTCTCCAGCGGCATCTACGTCACCAGCCTGGGGCACTGTCATCCCAAGGTTAGCGAGGCCATCGCCCGCCACGCCTCCCGGCTGATGAACGCCCACGACTTCACCACGCCGATCAAGCTGGAACTGGCCGAGAAGCTCGCCTCCGTCCTGCCCGGCGATTTGAAGGGCATGCAGTTCTACGACAGCGGAACCACCGCCGTCGAAGCCGGGCTGCGGCTGCTCCGGGCCGCCACCGGGAACCAGGAAATCCTGAGCTGCTTCGGCGACTTCCACGGCAAGAGCATGGGCAGCGTCGCCTGCGCCCGCATGAACGCGGTGTACGGCCCGGCCCGGCCGGCCGGCTTTTACATGCTGCCGCGTCCGGACACCTATCGCCCGCTGTGGACCCGCCCCGACGGCACCCTGGATACCGAGGCCTACATCCGCCACTTCGAGCAGTGCATCCTGGAGACCACCACCGGGCAGATCGCCGGGTTCGTGCTCGAGCCCATCCAGGGCTGGGCCGGCACGATCATGCCGCCGGACGATTTCTTCCCGGCGCTGCGGGCCTACTGCGACCGCCGCGGCTACCTGCTGATGGCCGACGAGGTGCTGACCGGCATGGGTCGTACCGGCAAATGGCTCTGTATGGAACATTGGGGGGTGATGCCCGACATCGTCGCCCTGGGCAAGGGGTTCGGCAACGGCTTCCCGGTCACCGCCTGCGTGGCCCGCGAGGACATCGCCGACCACTTCAACCGCATCAGCGCTTCGACCAGCTACGGCGGCAACCCCATGGCCTGCGCCGCCGCGCTGGCCTGCATCGAGGTCATCGAGCAGGAGGATCTGCTGGCCAACAGCCTCCGCCTCGGCGAGCTGGCCTTAGCCGGCGGCTCACTCGCCGTGGGCTTCGTGCTAGGATTTACCTCAGGAGGCT
>CAYVVX010000596.1:2431-3899 GCA_964455315.1 uncultured Planctomycetales bacterium
ACCGCCTGATCGGCGACGTGCGGGCCAAGGGCTGCCTGATGGGCATCGAGCTGGTCCGCGACCTTTCCACCAGGGAGCCCTTCCCCGAAGCCGGCCGCGAGGTGTACATCCGCGCCTTCCGCAGGGGGCTGGCCTGGATTCCCGCCGGGCACATTCTGCGCATGAGCCCGCCGATTGTGATGAACGAGCCCGAACTGCTCAAGGGACTCGACATCGTCGAGGAAGCCATCGCCGAAACGGAAAAGCTTCTCCTTGGTTAGCTCCGCTTTGCGCATCGGTCGCCATCAGCGCGGAGACTGATCTCCGCATTCATCCGCCCGGTGCTCCGAAATCACCCGAGTTTGCCTGGATTTTTCTTGCCCCACGGCCGGGCATGTCGTATATTCAATAGTGCGGGTGTGAGAGCGCCTGCGGAATGGACAATTGGGTCACCGCCCCATACAGCGGTGGGTGTTTCTGAAGATCGAGCCATGTCTGGCTCGGGCCATGGTCCTCTCGCTCTCGTGGAGCGATGATCGCAGGCCGATACAGAAACGACGTCAACGGCGAACGCTCGGGAGCCTCGGCTCCGGCCCGTTCGCCGTTGGACGTTTTTACAGAACTGCGCGTCCCGCCCGGCAGCTTATCTTGTCAGTGGAACCACCGCTCGCGCTGCGTTCACGGAATCCGCTCGCAATCCCCCGTGTACGTGTATCGCGTCCCGCCGGCGATCATCTCGAAGTCCGTCACCTGGATGTACTGCAAGTCACGACTGCCCAGCAGCCCGGCCCACTTCGCGTCGGTGAAACGGTCGCTCTGCGCGGTCAGAGCCACGTTGCCGCCGTCCGCGAGGAACATCCCGTAGCGCTGCAGCCCGCGAGCCACCACGCGGGCGGCGTCGTTGGGCAACGACTCCAGCGGGTAATCAGCGCGCAGCCGCAGGCGTGTGCCGTAAGGCGGTGCGTTCGGTCCGCCCGAGGCCGCACTGGTCGAGTGCGTCGCGGGGTGCAGGTACACGCCGTTGCGAATCCGGCTGTTAGGCAGGATGAACCGGATGGCGTGGTCGATCCAGCCGGCCTGCACCTCGTCGGCGGTGAACAGCAGCGGCGCGATCGGATATCCGGCCGCGTCGGCGCTGGTGCAGTTCTCGCCGCGCCCGCCCGGCGGATAGACGCGGTTCATGTCCCAGACCGCCATGCAGCCGCCGTAAAACGTGCTGCCGACGATGTTGCAGCGCCACATCTCGAAGAGCTGCTGCGTGGGCGGATGGATCACGATCAGGTGGCAGTCGCCGTCGCTTTCACAGGCGTAGCCGGATTCGCCCTCGATCGCGCCTCCGGGCGGCACCGGCACCGGCACATGATCGCAGTCCGGGTTGTAGAAGTCATAGGTGGGGGCAAACGTATTGAACGGCGCGTTCTCGTCGGCGGTCAGCACCTCGATGGAAAAGTCGATCTGGAACCGCCCCAGCCCCCATCCCCCGGCCGAC
>CAYVVX010000597.1:0-3898 GCA_964455315.1 uncultured Planctomycetales bacterium
CTTGAACTCGAAGTCGGTCTTGTCCGCGAAGCTCTTGAACCCGTGGCAGCTCAGGCGTTTGAGATACATGCGTTCAACCAAGCCTCCGTGCCGTGCGCCCGCTGTTCCCCGGCGCCTCCGCGCCGGGCGATGATGTCGATGTGGAAGCGGCCCTCCTGCCCTTCCGACTGGAGGTGTATTTTATCGCACGGACCGGGTGATGCAAATGGTTTGGACGCACTTTTTGAGGACCAGCGGCCCGCCCCGCCGCCGGGGGCCTGTGACTTTTCCGGCGGGGGTGGCACGGTCTGATGTACGCATCAGGCCGTGGCGATGGCGCGATCCGGTTCCACCATCGCCACGGCCAGGCGAGTACGCCTGACGGCGCGACCCAAATCCGCGCCCGCCGAAGGTGTCACAGACCCGCCGACCGGCAGCCGGCCACGCGCGTCATGACCTGCGGCTCCCGGATGGGTACAATGCCCGGCTCGGGTGCCGCCGGATGCGACGCGGTCGACACCGATCGAGCCCCAGCCCGGACTTTCTCGGAGCGGATGGATCATGGGCAACCAGATACAGCGGCGGGACTTTCTCAAGGGAGCGTCCGGGCTCGCGGCCGCGGCCGCATGGTCGGGCGCGCTTTCGACCGTCCAGGCCGCGGACGCCGGCGGCGACAAGCCCCTCCGCCTGGGCGTGATCGGTCCCGGCGGAACGGACAGCAAACCCGGCACCGCCCGCGGGCAGAACCTGATGGCAACCTACCTGAAGATCCCCGGCATCAGCGTGGTGGCGATCTGCGATGTGCTCGAATCCTGCGCCAAGGAAGCCGCCGACAACGCCAGGAAGATGCAGGGCTTCGCCCCCGAGCTCTACACCCGCGGGCCGTGGGACTATCGCCGGATGCTGGAGCGCGATGACATCGACGCGCTGATCGTCACCTCCCCGGCCCAGTGGCACGCCCGCATGGCCGTCGACGCCATGAACGCGGGCAAGCACGTCGCTACCGAGGTGCCCGGCGGCTACGCCATGGACGACCTGTGGGAGCTGGTCGAAGCCAGGGAGCGCACCGGCAAGGTGTACATGCTCCTGGAGAACTACATCTACCGCCGCAACGACCTGGCCATCCTCAACATGTGCCAGCAGGGCGCCCTGGGCGACACCTTCTACGCCGAGTGCGGCTACATCCACGAGCTCCGCTGGATCGCCTACCACCCCGACGGCCGGCCCACCTGGCGCATCGACTGGTTCACGTCGATGCCCGGCAACAGCTACCCGACCCATGCCATCGGCCCGGTGGCCAAGTGGATGAACATCAACGACGGCGACCGTTTCGAATACTGCACCGCGATGCGCACCCAGGCCGGCGTGATGGACGCCCACTGCCGCGAGAAGTACGGACCGGACAGCATCCAGGCCCAGACGAAGCACGACGCCGGCGAGCTGTTCACCACGCTGATCCACACCGCCAAAGGCAAGGTCATCCGCTGCGACATGGACATGACCTCCTCCCGGCCGCACATCTACACCGGCTGGATCGAGGGCGTGAAGGGCACCGTGAACGGCAACGGCGAAGGGCTGACCGACGAACTGAAGGCGAAGTATGATCACGTCTACTGGAAGCGTGACGGCGAGGAGGCCGCCAAGTACGGCCACGGCGGCGGCGATTTCTTCGTCATCCGCGACTTCTTCAACGCCGTCCGCACCGGCCGCGAGCCGTGGATCGACGTGTACGACAGCGCCACCTGGAGCTCGCTCTACGAGTGCTCGCGGCAGTCGATCGCCAACCGCGGCGCCCCGGTCGACTTCCCCGACTTCACCCGCGGGCGATGGAAGGATGCCGACTGGCGGAAGGACTCGCTGAAACCGGTGTGACCAGGGAATTCGGACTCGACCGACTCCAGACGCGAGGAGCTCCGGCGGCATCCACAACCTGACACGGGGAGATGCACCATGGGCCTGTTCAGTTGGCTATCGGGTCGATCGGGCAAAGGCGGTGACGAGCCTGCTAGCCATCCCTGGGATGAGAAACCCTCGATCTACGACCACATCCAGAGCCACATCGCGCCGGACCAGCCGGGACTCTTGGAGGGTGGCAATACTCTGCCGAATGATGAACGGATCGCCCAAGGGGGGCGTCTCCGTTGGATTCCAGGAGGACTCGATGGCTGCTTCAGTCATCACGCTTCATGTGACGTGGGAGAGAAGGTCAAGGAACTCATCGCGCTACTAACGCAGTATTGCCAGAGCCCAACCGCCGCCAACAAGCGCAGGGTCTACGATCGCGCTGTCGAGCACTCCGCCATCGAGATGGTGGACCCCTTGTTGACAGGGCTAAGCCAAATCAGTGGCTTGAACCTGCCGAGGCTCTACGAGCTGGCTAAATCCTTCACGACCGAAGCACCGGACCGAGAGCCCGTCAAACTTGGGATCGCCATTCTTGGGGGTTTGAGCCAGGAGCGCGACAAGCCGCTGTTCCTGACCTTAGGACGCCATGAGGAGTTCACGCTCTACTGCGCGGTTGCCTTGATTGCCGGATCTTCCACACCTGAACAGGACTTATGGGAGCTTGCTCAGCACGTCAACGGGTGGGGCCGCATTCATGTTGTTGAGAGGCTCGCCCAGACGAATAACCCTGAGATCAAGTCCTGGCTGCTCCGCGACGGCTACAAGAACTCCGTCATGTATGAATACCTGGCATGTATCTGCGCGCGGGCAGGCAATCTGCGTACCGCCCTCGATGCCGAACAGGTTGACGACGAATTACTCGACGCTGCGGCAGACCTTATTGATGCGTTGATCAGGGGTGGGCCTGCGGAGGATCTGGACAAGTACGAGGATGGTTCAGCGGCCGTCTCCGCGTTCGTCATGCACATGCGAGCGCGGGCAAGCACACTCCCTCACCTGCTGACCATCGCCTCGATCCAGTGCTGGCTGGCAAACAAGGATACGGACTGGGCGGAACGGGAAAGCAAAGGCTGGACAAGAGAACGACGACGAGAGTTGCTCTCCGTTTGCGCAGCCATTATCGATCGCCCGGTCTGGAGAGAGCTCGCGCTGAGCGGCCTTCGGTCAAACGATGAATCGCAGTTTCACACGGCGAATCAAGCCGCCCGCATCCTGGGTATCGATACATGGAGCTATCAGTGGGACCGCCTCCGGCAATCACCGGCAAATGGCAGTCACTGGTTCAACGTGATGAGACTCTGCAACATGGACCGCATTGCAGCGGTGGTGACGCTGGCCGACCGGGAGCTTCCGCTCAGCCAGATCGCCACCGGCCCTGGAAGGGAACTGGGGTTGGGTAAGGAGTACCAGTGGCATCGCTGTCTCGACTTCATTCTTCAGGACTTGGGCGGATTCCCCGGTCACGGAACTTCACTCATCGAAGCGGGGCTGCAAAGCCCTGTCACCCGCAATCGCAACATGGCCGTGAAGGCGATATCGGAGTGGGGCCAAGGGAATTGGTCTCCCGGGCTTCGAGACGCCTTGGAGCAAGCTGCGTCCAAGGAGCCCGATGAGGAGATCCGTGAAGCCATGTGTCGCGTCCTGAACGGCCAGCCTTGGCCGACCGATGGCGATTGAACTAAGGGAGCCGGCGGTTATGATCCCATTGGCCGCAGACACTTGTATAGCAGGGACTCCGAAATCGATTTGATGAACCTGTAATGTTAGATATGAGATTGCCGACATCGGCTGCATGAAGCATCCCCTCGATGCGTGCACCCTGAAAACCCTGAAGGAGATTCTGCATGTCCCTTATTCGCCTTTCGCTCACAGCGCTGACATTCTGCCTCGCAACCCTGCCCGCCTTCGCCGCCGAATCCGGCGCCGAAGCGAAGCCCCGCCCCACCTGGGAGTCCCTTTTCGACGGCAAGTCGCTGGACAACTGGAAGGAATCCGGCGGCGGGAAGTGGACCGT
>CAYVVX010000598.1:0-3897 GCA_964455315.1 uncultured Planctomycetales bacterium
TTCATCGAGCGGTCTTTCCTGGATCGCGGATACGCGATGGCACAGGTGCTCGACTTTGGATCCCGGTGCCACGCGCTGTTCGGTGACTTCGATAGGGACGGAGACGTCGACATCGAGGACTTCGGGCTAATCCAGAGCTGCATCACCGGTCCCCTGGATCTCAACGGCGAGTTCGATCCTTCGAGATGCGCCTGCGCCGACCATGATCGCGATGAGGACGTGGACTACTTCGACATGGCCGCGTTCGTGCCCTGCCTGTCCGGGGCCGATCGCCCGATGATCCCGGATTGCGACCAGCCTTGACCAGGGGATTCACGGCCCGTCGCGTCCGAAAACCGTCTGTCTTCGACCCTTCTGTGTTCGAGCCCGCTGGAGGAACCGCTGATGACCGAAACATCAACAGTCCCCTCGTCTAAAACAGCAACCGGCTTCACTCGTGAGCGGCTGACCGCGCTACGGGATCTGTATCGCGACGGCCTGCTCAAGGACACCGTGCCGTGGTGGCAGGGTTGCTTCATCGACAAGGAATGTGGCGGATACCTGACCTATCGCGATGCGGATGGGACGCTGCTGAGCACCGACAAGCCCATCTGGGTGCTCGGGCGCATCATCTGGATGTGGAGCCGGCTGTACAACGAGGTCGAGAAGCGGCCCGACTGGCTGGAAGTGGCCCGCCACGGCGTGGACTTCATGCTCAAGCACGCCTTCGACTCCGATGGTCGAATGTTCTTCAGCGTGACCCGCGAGGGCAAGCCGCTGCGCAAGCGGCGCTACCTGTTCAGTGAGACGTTCGGCGTTGTCGCCCTGGCCGAGTACGCCCGGGCGGCGGGATCGGAAGAAATGCTCGAGCGGGCACGCCAGCTGTACCGGCTCCTGCTGAAGTATCATCGCACGCCGGGCCTGCTGCCGCCGAAGGTTCTGCCGCAGACGCGCGTGCTCAAGGGTCACGCCATGCCGATGATCCTGCTGGCCACCTCCCAGGTCATCCGCCGCGCCGATCCGAATCAACCGCTCTACGACGAGACCATCTCGCAATCCATGGAGGAGGTCTTCCGCGACTTCGTCAAGCCCGAGAAGAAGTGCCTGCTGGAGACGGTCCTGGCCGACGGGAGCATCCTGGACAACCCGGAAGGGCGCACCGTGAACCCCGGGCACGCCATCGAGACGAGCTGGTTCATGATGGAGGAAGGCCGGCACCGCGGCGACAAGGCGACGATCGCGAAGGCCTGCCAGATCCTCGAGTGGTCGCTGGACATCGGATGGGATCCCCGGCACGGAGGGATTCTCTACTACGTCGACTGCGACGGGCACCAGGCCGAACCCTACGAGCACGAGCTGAAGCTGTGGTGGCCACACAACGAGGCCCTGTATGCCTGCCTGCTGGCCTGGCACCTGACCCGCGACGCCAAGTGGGCCGGCTGGTACGAGCGGCTGCACGAGTGGTCCTTCACCCACTTCCCCGACCGCAAGAACGGCGAATGGTTCGGCTACCTCCGCCGCGACGGCACCGTGTCAAGTACGGTAAAGGGCAACATGTGGAAGGGACCGTTCCACCTGCCGCGGATGCAGCTCTATTGCTGGAAGCTGCTGGAAGCGGAATTGAAGGCCTGAACGCAGGCCGTCGAAACACCCCGCACACGAGCACATGCGATGCATGCTGAAATCGAAGCGCTGTTCGACATCAGGGGCAGGGTGGCATTGATCACCGGCGGAGCGGTCAACTTCGGCCTCGACATCGCCTCCGTCCTGGGCGCGGCCGGGTGCCACCTCGCCATCACCTCGCGCGACCTGGCCCGGTCCGAGGAGTCGGCTCAGCACCTGCGGGCGACCTACGGTGTCGACGTCCTGCCGCTGGCCCTGGATGTGGCCGATGCCGAAGCCGTAACCGCAGCGGTCGCCGCGGTTCAGGCGTGGAAGCCGCGGATCGACATCCTGGTCAACAACGCCGGCGGCGGGTCAGGCCGCGGGCCCTGCCACCTCTTCGAGCGGACCACGGAGGATCTCGACCGGCTCATCGCCGTGAATCTCAACGGGGCGCTGTACTGCTGCCGCGAAGTGGGCCGGATCATGAGCCGGCAACGATCCGGGAAGATCATCAACATCGCCTCCATCGCCGGCATCGTCGGGCGCGATCGCCGTATGTACGAGCGCAACCAGATGGCCGGGCAGCCCATCGACTACGCGGCCGCCAAGGCGGGCGTGATCGGCATGACCCTGGACCTGGCCGGTCTGCTGTCCCCCCACGGCGTGTGCGTCAACGCGATTTCGCCGGGCGGTTTCAATCGGGGACTTCCCGAGGGCTTCGTCCGCGACTACAGCGACCGGACGCCGCTGGGACGCATGGGCCGCGATCATGTGGATCTCAAGGGCGCGGTGCTGTTCCTGGCGTCGCCGGCGTCGGACTACGTGACCGGGCATAACCTGGTGGTCGACGGCGGCTTCAGTGTCTGGCAGTGATCGAGCCCGGGGGCGGGCCGAATCAGCGTGAAAAGAGGAGTCGAGCATGGAATCTCTGTTCGTCGTGGTCGGGCTCGGGTCCATGGGCAAGCGGCGGGTGCGCGATCTCCTGGCCCTGAACGCCGGGAGGGTTCTGGGCGTGGATCGGCGGGAGGATCGCCGGACCGAGGTCGAACAGCGGTTCAACATCGAGACGTCGCCGGACCTGGACGCGGCACTCAAGCTCGGTCCCCGGGCGGTGATGGTATCGGTTCCGCCGCACCTGCATTTCCCGGTTTGCCGGGCAGCACTGGACGCAGGATCGGCCTATTTCGTCGAGTGCCTCACCGCCCTGCGACTTGAGGACATGGACGAATTGATCGCCCGCGAATGCGAAGCGCCGGGGCGGGCTTTTCCCAGTGTCACCCACCTCATGAATCCGGGCAATCGGTTCGCTGCCGACGCCGTGGCCCGCGCGGGGCGCACCTACGCCATCCACTCCTCCTGTGCCACCTGGCTGCCCAACCAGCATCCGTGGGAAAAGCAGGTCGGCGATCACTACGAGTTCCACCGCGACCAGGGTGGCGGGCTCGCCGAGCCGGCCTACTTCCTCAGCTGGATGGCACTCATGCTCGGTCAGCGACCGGCCAGCGTGATTGCTCACGCCGCCCACGTCAGCGAACTGCCGGCCGGCTTCAACGACCTGCTGGACATGATCATCACTTTCGACGGCGGCACCGTGGTCAACTTCCACTACACCCTCTGCGAGAAACAGGACTGGACGGTCGGCATCTTCACGCGCATCAGTTGCGAAGGCGGCACCGTTCTCTGCAAGCACAGCGCCTGCCAGTTCTACGACTGGCAGAAACAGGCCTGGGACCACTGTGAGTTCCCGGCCGGCTGGAAATACGATGACATTTACGTCGAGGAGATGCGGCACTTCCTCGCCGCCCTCGACGGCAAGCAGGAATACGCCGGCAGCCTCGAGGTGGAACGGGCCATCCTGGCAACCCTGCTGGCCGCCGAGGAGAGCAGTCGCACCGGTCGCCGGATCAACATTACCTCCTGACAGGAAGAGGCTCAGAACGTCATGAATGAACCTGACATGGTGGTCATCCCTGCCGGACCGGTCGTGCTCGGTGAGCCGGAATGCCCCGCGGACACAGAGCCACATCGCTGGTTTCGTCGCGAGGTCGTCGTTCCTGCGTTCGGTATGGCCAGGACCGCGGTCACCGTCGCGGAGTACCTGACCTTTGCCCGGGAAACCGGGTACGCGATCTGCGACGAGTTGGAGCGGGATGCCCGTTTCCAGGATCCCCGCGCACCGGCGGCCTTCATCAGCTGGATCGACGCCAGCCGCTACGTCCAGTGGCTCTCCCGTCGCACCGGCCGGCACTATCGCCTGCCCCGCGACGCTGAGTTTGAGAAAGCCGCCCGCGGAGCTCTGGCGGGCAAGCGCTA
>CAYVVX010000599.1:0-3894 GCA_964455315.1 uncultured Planctomycetales bacterium
GACGCTGTTGGCCAGGTTGCCGGTGCTGGCGCAGCCGAAGGTGTCGAAGCCGAACTCCACGCCCTTGCTGATCGAGACGCTGACCACCCGCTCCTTGTAGGACAGCGACGGGGCGTTGACCGAGTCGTCCTTGATGTACAGTTCGCGGCAACCCCACAGCTCGCCGAGGTTGCGGGCCCGTCGCAGCGGCGTCCAGCCGGAATGCTGGCCGGTCGCCGGCTCCTTCTCGATCGGCAGCAGGTCGCGGTAGCGCCACAGGGACTGCGGGCCGGCGGCGATCGACTCGCGCGTGACCTTGCCTTGCATCCGGGCGTAGTCGTACTCGACCTCCAGCGGGCCGAAACAGGTCTCGCAGACGTGTAGCGGCTCGATGCCGTACTGCTGGCCGCACTCGCGGCACTTGAGTCCGATGACGTAGCTCATGAAAAAACCTCTTCTCCCGGCTCGTGTGCGGGATAGAGGTCCAATGCTGAAGGGCATTCCCCTCTTATCTGTCCCGAGCCACGATCCGGCTCCGGTTGGAGTTAGCACCCTACTGCGAAGCGACCAAGGCGCCCGCCAGCGGGTTGCTGTGGCTTCAAAGGGCCATTCCCTCTGCCACTCGCGATAAGAGCATCACTCAATCGTCAGACCGGTAACTATACGAGGCGCCGCCGGGCATGTCAATCCAATCGTCCCCCAGGGTGCGATCCGCCGGACGGGAATCCGCCCGCACAGACGGCATGTCCCTCCCAGTCCCTTGCAATCGGCCCCGGGCGGGGGAATAATGGTCTGTAGCGGAGCCGGCCGGTCGATCCAGCCTGTCTTGCGGCCGGTCCCAGTGTGTTCATGTTCGGGCGAGGTGGATGGCAGCGGGCCCGCGCCTGCGGATGCCGTCCCGTGGGGAATGCAACGTGCAGTTGCCCCGTTATAGCTGTCGGCTCGGCCACCTGCCGCCCACCCGGCGTCCCGCCGGACAACCGGCCGGATTCACCCTCATCGAAGTACTCGTCGTCGTGGCCATCATCGCCCTGCTGCTGGCCCTGCTGCTGCCCAGCCTGAGCAAGGCCCGGGAGCAGTCCAAGTCGTCGGCGTGCCTGTCCAACCTGCGGCAGATCGGCCTGGGCATGCAGATGTACATGGGCGATTACCGCGGCTGGCTGCCGGTCGGTCCGGCGGACAAGCTCTCGTTCCGAAAGACCGACCCGGATACCGGCCTGGTCGTGCTCAGCGCCGAGCCGGTTCCCAACGGCAGGCCCTACCCCTGGAGCAACTGCCACTGGGGCGGCCGCCGGGCGGAGCAGATCCACGGCTACCTCGAGAACCAGGACCCGGAGCGGCTGGACCGCCCGCTGACCCGCTACATCTACCGCCAGGCGACGCTGGACAGCCCCACCCCCGTCTTTGAATGCCCGGGGGACAGGGGCATGGACGCGCTGCTGCCCAATTTCGAGTGGGAGGAGCACACCGGCAAGACGGTCTATCGCATCTGCGGCAACAGCTACTACACCAACCCCTGGGGCCCGTCGCTGCGCTACGCCGTGAAGCGGCCGGACGCCAGTAAGGTCTTCCTCGCCGGCGACGCGGCCATGATGGCCGACCGGGGTTACAACGGCCCCACCAACGGCTGGCACGACCGCTACGCGAATTACAACATGCTGTTTCTTGATTTCCACGCCTCCGCCCAGCGGTTTCAGACCGTTTTCAACGGGCAGCGCACCAACATCCAGGGCTGGGGCCCCGGTTACGTGCTGGTCAACTACTTCGAGATCATGGACTTCTACAAGTACTGACCGGCGCGGGCCCGCGATCCTGGGTTTCTTACCCACCAGAACCCTCCCGAAGCACAGGAACCGAAGCGCGCCGCCGCGCGGGAGAACACGCTTTCACCGGCCGGAAGCCTGTCCCGCGGGGCCGGGCGGATTCCCCGCCGCCCGCGAAGGGGCCAGGCACCGATGGGCGAAGGCGAGCTTGTCGCGGACGGTCGGGGTGACGACACCGGGAACGACATCGAGGAGACCCATGGCCCGGTTGACCTCGTTGAGAAAGATGCCCAGGTCGATGAAGCGGTCGAGCAGGGTGTCGAAGTCGGCGACGGCGGGGTCGGTGGCGGTGAAGCCGTGGTGGCAGGCGGTGTCGAGGACGGAGTGGGCTTCCAGCACGGCGGCGGCGGTCTCCGCCCAGTCCTCCAGCGGGTGCATGGAAGCGTAGGCGCTGATGAAGCACCGCTGCCAGTCAGCGGGAGGGCCGTTGCGGTAGTAGGCGGGCAGGGCGTCGGCGTAAGGCGGGTTGTTGGGGTCGCCGAACAGGGCGACAAAGCCGGGATAGTGCCCGGTGCCGGCCACGCAGACGTCATAGAGGTAGTGGGCGATCTCGTGGCGGAAGTGGCCGATGAGGGTGCGGTGGGACTCGCCGAAGGAGACGCGGAGTTTCTCGCGTTCGACGCTGTCGGCTTCGCGGATGTTGAGGGTGATCCTGCCGTCGGCGTATCCGGTGTAGACCTTCTCGGTGCCCATGGGTTGCCAGCCCTGCTGGGTGCGGATGGCGTCGGCCTTGAAGTCGATGGTCAGGCGGAGCCTGGCGGCGCGGGCATCGAACGGAGGCAGGTTCAGAAGCTGAAGCAGCCAGAGCATGCGGCGCTTGGCGATCTCGAGCCGCCGCCAGCGGTCGACGTTTCCGGTCACGGAGAGATCGGGAATCACGTCGTTGAAGCAGCACATGTCGCACAGCGGATGGTCCCGGGTGCCGTCAGGTGGGTCCTGGTCCGCGGCGACGCAGCGGTTGCAGACCTGGTAACGGGCGTAGTTTTCGCAGAGGCGCAGGCGGGTCCGGCAGCTCGGGCGGGCGCAAGTGAACTCGTTAAACGTCCCCGTGGGCTCCAGCGCGGTGAGGGTTTGGCAGGCCGGGCACCAGCCGACGGGGCGGCCGCAGCCGAGGCATTGGGAGTTCTCGAAAAACAGGCGTTGTTCGCACGCGCACGTGAATGTCTGCATCGAAGGCCTCCGGTTGCCTGATGATCGCAGGTCCGGGCCTGGCCCGCGACCCGAGCCGCGGTCGAATCCGCGCGGGAATCATCCACCAGAGGGAAGCTCCACGCGGAACGGCCGGCACGGGGGCCGGCCGCTACATTGGGGCCACACGCAACGGGGATCAGCCCTTGCCGAGCCCCAGCTTGCCCGGGCACATGATGTTGTTGGGATCGAGCACCTGCTTGACCCGGCGGAGCACCTCGAACGAACCGCCGAGCTGCTTCTTCATGTACGGGGCGCAGCGCATGCCCACGCCGTGGTGGTCGTTGAGGACGGCGCCGGCCTTGAAGGCGGCGTCGAGCCCGGCGGTCCAGACCTTGTCGTGCAGGGCCTGGGCCTCCTTGTAGTTCTCCGGGCCCTGGGGGATCTTGAAGCGGGCGTAGAGCATGGTGCCCCACTCGTACCAGTGGGAGAAGTGGGGCATCAGCCGGAGCTTGTACTTCTTCTCGAAGGGCTTCATCGCGGCGTACATGGCCTTGTACACCGGCATGGTATGAGCGAAGTCCATGACCACGTCCATGGTCCCCCAGATGGCCGGCAGCAGGTACAGGTGCGGCGGGTAATAGTAGACGTAGCGGCGATCCCACCAGGTCTGGCCGAGCTCGGGGCCCAGGTCGGCGCCGCCGTGCCGCTTGCACACCTCGAACGCCTTCTCAGCCTCCAGGCGGGTGAGGTCCGGGTAGTCGCCCTCGAACATCATGATGATCATCGGTTCGGGGATGGATACGCCGGTGTACTTGTCCAGCGTGTGGGCGGCGGAGGCCTCGTCGTAGAGCCGCATGGCCGGCGGCTTGAGCCCCGAAACCATGATGTCGCGCCCGGCGGCGACGCCGTCCTCGATGCGCTTGAAGCGGAACGCGCCGAATTCGCGGGCGGCCGGCTGGGG
>CAYVVX010000600.1:0-3882 GCA_964455315.1 uncultured Planctomycetales bacterium
TCACGAGCGAGAAGCTGCTGAAGCAGGTCAGCAACCTGACCGCCCGGCGTGAGCAGCATGCGACGGGCAGTTACGACCGCGGCAAGGAGTCGATGGGCAACATCATCCAGATGGAGGCGGGGGCGCCGGCCGAGTTCGGGCTGCCCGACGAGCGGCAGTGGTGGAACATTCACCGCTGGTCCAACCCGGACGCCCGGTTCAAGTTGCCGCTGGATACGCTGCTGGACCCGGAGACGTTGCAGCAGGCGTGGCGGGTGACGGTGGACGATCAGTCGTTCCACGAGCTGGATTTCAAGTCGCTGGTCATGCTGCAGCAGAAGCTGGTGGCCATGCTGGCGGAGGCGAAGGCGGACGTGCCGGTTTTCATCGGAGTGTGGCTGGGTGCCAACGCTGGCCAGTGATCGAATCAGCCGGTTCGGCCGCTGTGGCGGCGTCGGGCTGCACCAGGTCGAGCTGGTGCCCGGCGAGCTGCAGTGGCGATGCACGGCGTGCGGGCGGACGTGGACGATGACCCACGGCGAGTTTGAGGCGTATCGCCTGGGCATCGAACACGCCCGCCCGATCATCGACCAGGCGGCCACGCGGCGGGTGTGGAACGCGATGCGGAACCTGCAGTCGGCCCTGGGCAAGATGGCCGAGCTGGCGGTGAACGAGATGGTGGTGCAGGAGATCCGCGATGCCCGTGTATCGGATTCATCATCGCGGGAGCTGCTGGCGCGGCTGCCTGGTGCACGTGCTGATCAGGCCGAGTCCGCGGCGGCGTCCGAACAATGTGCTGGTGCGGACGATGGATGGGATCCGGTTTGTGTGCCCGTGGCGGGGGCTGCGGAGGGTGCGCGATGATCATCGGGATTGACCCGTCATCGACGGCGATCGGCGTGGCGGTGCTGAGCGGGCTGGGGCGGGGCGACATCGTGACCGGCGAGGTGATCCGGCCGAGCCGGCGGCTGACGCACGAGTGGCGTCATTGTGCCTGGGTCAAGGATCACTATCGGCGGTCGGACTTGAAGGCCCTGGTGCGCAGCCTGAACGCCATCGACGAGTTGCTGGAGATGATTGGACCATACGACCAGTCCGGGCTGCGGATCGTGGTTGAGACGCCCAGCGGCAAGGTTGGCACGGGTGCGAAGCGCGGGGCGCGTGGGTCGCTGACCAGTTACGGACTGGCCGCCGGCATGGTGTTTGCGGCGTTGCGGACGGAGTACAACCCGGTGCGGGTGCTGCCGGTGAGCGAGCGGCAATGGACGGCCGGGCGGGGCAGCAAGGCCCGCCGGCAGCGTGAGGTCATGATCGTTTACGGGAGCGCGTACGACCACCGGGGCGACAAAGGCGGCGACGTGGCCGACGCGATCGGCATCGCCCGGTGGTATCTGAATCGGGTGCAGGTGATGGAGCGGGTGACGGGATGGGCGCTGGCAGCGGGATTGAATGGACGGAGGCGACGTGGAACCCGGTGACGGGATGCACGGCGATCGCCAGCGGGTGCGCCAACTGCTACGCGGTGCCGATGACGCACCGGCTGGAGAAGATGGGGCAGGCGAAGTACGCCGGGCTCACGGTGGTGCAGGGCAACGGGCGGCGGCAGTTCAGTGGCGAGGTGCGGTGCCATGAGGATGTGCTGTCGATCCCGCTCGGCTGGCGGAAGCCGCGCCGCGTGTTCGTGAACAGCATGAGCGACCTGTTTCATGTGGACGTGCCGTTTGAGTTCATCGCCCGCGTGTTCGCCGTGATGGCGTTGTGCCCGCAGCACACGTTCCAGGTGCTGACCAAGCGGCCGGAGCGGATGGCGGAGTACATGCTGGGCAAACCGTATTCGTCGGACCCGAGCGATCACCCCGAACGCCGCATCAATATCGAGGCTTGCGAGCTGCATCGTGGCGACATCATTCCTGAAGGTGTGCCGTTCTTGAAGAATGCGCCAGTGCAGCAATGGCCTCTTGCCAACGTCTGGCTCGGCACTTCCGCCAGTACGCAACGAGATCTCGACGCCGCCGTACCGCACCTGCTGCGGTGTCCGGCGGCGGTGCGGTTCCTGAGTCTGGAGCCGCTGGTGGAGGGGGTGGATCTCGACCAATGGGTTTTCAATCGGCGCGCAGACATACAGAAGCTGATGAATGGACCAATGGCATGCAACTTCCACCAAGCGGATGCGATGGTCGCCGATGCACTCGACTGGCTCATCGTCGGCGGCGAGTCGGGCAAGGGGGCGAGGCCGTGCAATGTGGACTGGATTCGGTCGGTGGTGCAGCAGTGCGCGGAGGCGCGGGTGCCGTGCTTTGTGAAGCAACTTGGCATGTGGGTTGCCCAAGGGGACCGGCGCATCATGTTGCGGGAACATAAGGGCGGCAACCCTGATGAGTGGCCGGAGGAGATCCGCGTGCGGCAATGGCCGGAGGTGGCGTCATGCAGCAGGTGAAGGGCAAGGCGAGGCTGTTGTCGCCGGCGGCTACGGCCGAGCGGCTGGGATTGGTGGGCCGGGTGCGCGATCCGCACCGGGTGGTGCTGTGCATGATCCGCCGCGGCGAGCTGGTGGGCGTGCGGATCGGTCGGCTGGTGCACGTGCGCGAGGATTCGGTCGATCGGCTGATTGAGGGACGGTAGCATGGTGGGCATGGCCACAGAAACACTGGAACTCATGCGGCGGTCGACCGGGTATTACATCACCACCTGGTACGACGATCAGGGACAGCGGCATCAGAAGTCGTTCGGGAAGGATGCACGCAAGGCGCGAACGCGGTTCAGCCAGTTTCACGCCGAGTGGCGGCGTGATCCGCGGCTGCGTAGCGGCGAGCTGGAGCGGCCGACGGTGCGGGAGGTGTGGGAGCGGTTCGAGGAATGGGCCCGCGACTACTACCGCAGCCCGGAGGGTGAGCCGACGGGCGAGTCGGAGAATCTGACCCTGGCGGTTCGCGAGCTGTTGAGCCTGTACGGCGATCATCCGGCGGAGGAGATGGGGCCGCGGGATCTGATCGCTGTCCGCGACGCAATGATTGCCGCGGGCCTGTGCCGCAACGAGGTGAACAAGCGGGCGCGCAAGGTGCGGCAGGTGTTCAGATGGGCAACGACACAGGAGCTGGTTCCGGCGTCGGTCTGGCATGGGATGCAGGCGGTGCAGGCGCTGCAGCCGGGACGATCAGGGGCACGTGAGACGGCTGCGGTGACGGGCGTTGCGGACGCTTGGATCGAGGCGGTGATCGTGCGTCTGCCACCCACGCTGGCGGCCATGGTGCGGTTGCAATCGTTCACCGGCATGCGACCTGGCGAGGTGTGCAGCCTGCGGCCGATCGACGTCGACACGAGCGGCAAGCTGTGGATCTACCGGCCGCTGCATAAGACGCGGCACTTGGGCAAGCTGCGCGAGGTGTTCATCGGTCCGCGTGGGCAGGACGTGCTGCGGCCGTGGCTGACGGCGGACGTTGAGGCGTTTTGCTTCAACCCGCTGGTCGCCCAGCGTGAACGGTTTGCGACTTGCAAGACCCATCGGCACCAGGACGTCATTGAACCGGAGACCGATCGGCGGATCAGGGATCGATATGAGCCGGCGACTTACGCCCGGGCAATCGCCCGGGCGTGCACGGCGGCCGATGTGCCGCATTGGTCGCCGAATCAACTCAGGCATGGGGTCGCGACCAGGCTGCGGCGTGAGTTTGGGCTGGAGGTTGCGCAGGCGGTGCTCGGTCATGCCAGTGCGGACACTACCGAGCTGTACGCGGAGATTGACCGGCAGAGGGCGATTGCGGCCATGGAGCAGGTGGGCTGATGGTTGCGTTTTTGGTTGCAACTTCTGGCGGGAAGTATTCGGCCGCACGTAAGTGCCTGTCGTTTCGAAGCGGGCGAAGGGATTCGAACCCTCGACGTCCAGCTTGGGAAGCTGGCATTCTA
>CAYVVX010000601.1:0-3881 GCA_964455315.1 uncultured Planctomycetales bacterium
ACCGCCTGCTGAGCCGCCACCGCGAACCGGGCCCGGGCGATGACTTCCTTGCGCGGACCGGCCAGCGCCAGATCATAGGCGGCTTCGGCGCCGCGAAGGCGCTGCTGTCCGGCGGACTGCTCGGCCACAGTGTCATTGTATTCCTTCTCGCTGGCCGAGCTCTGGCCCCGAAGCCGCTTGACCCGGTCGAGCTCGAGGTTCCATTTCTCCAGGACTGCCTTGATTTCCTCGAAGGTGGCCTTGGCCTGGGCGATCTCCTCGGGCCGGGTGCCGGCTTCGAGCTCGTCGAGCTCCGCCTGAAGCTGTTCCAGCCTGGCTTCGGCTTCCTGTTTGGCCAGCACATGGATCGTGTCTTGCAGCTTGACCAGCACCTGCTCCTTCTGGACCAGGTCGCCCTCATCCACGGGCATCGACTCGACCAGGCCCGCCAGCTCGCTGGCAATGACGCTGCGCGTGTACGGCAGCACCGAACCCACCAGCGTCAGGGCCCTGGGCGCCTGGTGGCTGCGGGCTTCGACCACCTGAACCGGCGTGGGCGGATGCTGGGCGACGGACGTGGCGACAAGGCAGAGAACCATCACCACCGCGCCACCATAGCTTCCCGTCGGACGCCTTGGCCGGCGATCCGGATCAGGGCGACAGCAGGCGCGGTCGCGATCGTCGGGGACGGGAAACATACATCGGGATCTCATGAAGCTTCGCCTCGGGTGTGGGTGTGCCGGGGACGGCCGGGCGGCGGGTCGTGCCGTTGGTCCGGAGATTTAGTTAACACTTGTGAATTATATCCGGGCTCCCGGCCGAAGCAAGCGAGACCTTGTGCGTTCGCCCGGCGGGTGGGATAACCGGACCTGGCTGCGCTTCCCGTTGCTCACGACAGGGCTGCCCCCCCGAACCGGTTGCCGGATCGGCTGGCATCGATGAGAATCCGGCGTCGTGGGCACGCACTTCCCAGCGCATCGCCTGTTGATCAACCTGTTCTTCCCGGTGGACTGCCCGGGCTGCGACGGGCCGCTCGATGAGCCGGACGCGACCTGGTGCGGCACCTGTGCGGCCGCGCTGCTGGCGGTCACGGGACAGGACTACTGCCCCCGTTGCGGCATGCCCGTCGGGCCGCACCTGCGGAACGTTGCCGGGTGTGCCGCATGCAGAAACGATCGCACGCCGCTCGACGGCATCGCCCGCGCCGGACCATACGAAGGCCCCATCGGGCAGCTCGTCCGCCGCTTCAAGTTCAACCGGCGCCAGGCGCTGGATCGACCCCTGGGGGAACTCATCGCGTCCGCGATGGACGCCGCCGACTGGGCCGACGGGCTGGACGGGCTAATCCCGGTGCCGAGCACATGGGCGTCGCGCTGGCGATACCGCGGGGAACCGGCCGGACTGCTGGCCGAGGCGGCCGGGCGATATCGAGGTCTGCCCCTGCTTCCCCTGCTGAGCGTCCGCGGCAAGCAGCACAAGCAGACCGACTTGAGCCACTCGGCCAGGCCGGGGAACGTGCGCGGCGTGTTCAGGTTGCGACGCGGCGCGAGGGTCGACGGGGCCCGGCTATGCGTCATCGACGACGTGTGCACCAGCGGCTCCACGCTCCGCGAAATCGCCCGCGTGCTCAAGCGGGCCGGGGCCGAGGCGGTCTACGGGGCCGTCGCGGCGAAGACCACCTACGGCGATGACGGGGTGCGGCTGGTGCTGTAAATCGTGCCGGACCCGCGGAACGGAACAGGCTTTGCGTTTTACGGGCTGAAGGTCATGAAATGGCGACGGCGGTGCGGTGCGCGCGGCCGTGCGCCGGGCTGTGGTCCCCCTTCTTACGGAGAATCCCATGAGCACGACGATGGAAATCGGAACGAAATTGGTCGAGCTTTGCCGTCACGGCCAGAACATCAAGGCCGTCGAGACGCTGTACGCGCCGGACGTGGTCAGCATCGAAGCCATGAGCGGGCCCGACTGCCCCCAGCGGACCGGCGGTCTCGCGGAGATCAGGAAGAAGAACGAGTGGTGGCTGGCCAACCACGAGGTCCACAGCGGCGAAGCCCGCGGCCCCTTCCCCAACGGCGACCGGTTCGTGGTGTTCTTCAACTACGACATCACCCCGAAGATCGGGCCCATGAAGGAGAGGCGGATGAAGATGGAGGAGGCGGCCCTCTACACGGTGAAGGACGGCAAGATCGCTCAGGAGGAATTCTTTTATCACATGGGCTGACCGCGTCGGGGAAGGCCGCGGCCGTACGCCAGTCGGCGGCGATCGGCCCGATTTCCGCGGACTCGTCCCCCCTGCACCCGGCTTCGATTACAATCCGGCGCAATGAGTGCAACAAGACGCATCCTGGCCCTGGAGACATCCGGGCGCATGGGCTCGGTCGCGATCGCCGAGGTCGGCGCCGCGGGAGACGCTTCCGGCGAGTCCGCGGCGTGTGACGATAACGAAGCACGCCTCACGGCGACGGCGGCGCTCTCCGGCTCCATGCGCCATGCGGCCGAGTTGTTGCCGGTCATTGACCGCCTGCTGCGGGCTCATGACTGGGCGCCGCGGAGCCTCACCGACGTGTTCGTCTCCGTCGGACCGGGCAGCTTCACCGGCCTGCGCATCGGCGTGACCGTCGCCCGCACGCTGGCCTGGTCCGTCGGCGCCCGCGTCGTCGCCGTCCCGACCGTCGACGCCCTGGCTCGCAACGCCCTGCTGGCCGGGTCGCCGCCGGAACACGTCGCGGTCATGCTCGACGCCAAGCGCGGCCAGACCTTCGCGGCCGCGTTCACGCTTCGCGGCGGGCGGATGGAAAAGGTCATCGATGCCTGCCTGGAGGCGCCGGCGGCGTTCCTCGCTCGCTGCCCGAAGCCGATCGCGGTGCTCGGCGAGGGCGTCGCCTACCATCGGGCAGCGATCGACGCCGCCGGGGCGTCGGTGCTGGACGAATCGCTCTGGTGGGGTCGTGCCGAACATGTCCTCGCGGTCGGGCTGGAGCTCGCCGCGGCCGGTCGTTTCACGCCGGGCGGGGATCTGATCCCGCTCTACATCCGCCGGCCGGAGGCGGAGGAGAAGTGGGAGCTTCGGCAGGCGAAGGCGTGATCTTCGTCGCGCTCCCGGCTTCCATCGCGGCCCCGGTCGACGCATTCGCCCATGAAAAAGCCGACCCGCGGGGGTCGGCCATGGTTGGCACGTCGGATTGAACTGGCCGGAACGTTCCAGCTTATCGACTCGTGCGGCCATCAATTGCCGCACTCCCGGGGTTTACTTCGCACCCGGCATTCCGCGCCCCGGTCACGGCGTGGGGTCTTGAATCGGCTGCGGCTCCGGCATCGGGCTGGCCAGCGCCGCCGAGCCCGGAGCATCGCTCTTCAGGAAGAGGTAGTACAACCGCCCTTCCGCCAGCGTCCTGCCGGCCAGTTCGCCCACTTCCGGCCCCGTACCCATGAAGATGTCGCAGCGCCCGGCCGCGCGGATGGCGCCGCCGGTGTCCTGGTCCATGGCGAAGCCCTGGTAGGCGTGATTGCGGATGGCGCCGCTGCCGTCCGGGTACGGCACCTGCGTGTTCATGAAGGCGACGGACGCCCGCGGATAGACCTGCTTGTCGGTGGCGATGGTGCGGAACGGCGTTACCGGCACGTTCAGGCTGCCGTAGGGGCCGCCCGTCCGCGGGGTGAAGAACACGTAGCGCTCGTTGGACGACAAGACCGGTTCGACCTCCTCGGGATGCTCGCGGAAGTAGCGGATCAACCCCTGCAAAGAAAGATCCGACCGGGTGATGCGCTCGGCCTCGACCAGCTTCTGACCGATGGAGGTGTACTCATACCCGTTGTCGCCGGCATAGCCGACATCGAAGTAGCTCCCGTCGGCCAGGCGCAGCCGCCCGGAGCCCTGCACGGTCATGATGTACGCCTCGAAC
>CAYVVX010000602.1:0-571 GCA_964455315.1 uncultured Planctomycetales bacterium
GCTCGTCGAAAGTCCCGTTGCCATCGTTATCGCGGTTGCGCCAGTAGATGTTGCTGCCGATGGTGCCCTGGTCGCCGCCGCGGGTCAGATTGTCGGCCTGGCTCTTGAACGCGACGTACTGTCCATTGGCGGAGATAGACGGGTCGTCGCACGCACCGCCGTACGTATCCACCCCGACGAAGAACTCGGTGTACTGATTCTCGTTGGAGTTGACGCTCACCCGGGTGGTTGTGGTCTTGCCCACGCCGGCTTCGTCGAAGACGCCGTTGCCATCCTTGTCCCGGTCGCGCACGAACACGTCCAGGCCGTCGATGTGCCAGGGGGGTTGGTCGCCGTTGGTGTCGCCGGGCACCAGGTTGTTGGCGGAGCTGACGAAGACAACGTGCCGCCCGTAGTCCGAGCAGAAGCGGTTGCCGCTGCGTCCCAGGAAACAGGACGAGTTCGCCTGGGTATTGGGCATGGAAGGATCGGGCAGGCTCACCCGCCGGGTGGTGCCCAGCACCCGGTCGCGGACGAACACATCCCGCAAGCCGTTGGTGTCGCCGGAAACCAGCCCATCGGCCGAGCTGGT
>CAYVVX010000602.1:581-1029 GCA_964455315.1 uncultured Planctomycetales bacterium
CGACAAACCTGCCGTCAGGCGTGACATACGAGGTGTCGCTGGCGCCGGAATTGTCCTGTACCTCGCTGGAACTGACGCTGACCCGTTCGGTGGACTGAGCCTTCGCCAGCCCGCCCGTGCCGACGGTCGCCAGCACGGCAGCCAACGCGAGCCGACCGAAGCCGGCGCGCACGTTACGCTTCTGAGCCTGATGGATATCCACCACACCCGCCTCCTGTTCATTCCTCAATCTGAAAGAGAAAGAGATCAGTCTGCGGGCGCCCACAAGGCGCCCGTAGAGATGCCGACCCAAATCGCCACTATATGAATCTGTTGAACCGAAATCAATATATCCAAGCAAACCAGAGATCCATAACGGACCGCCCCTTTTTCAGCGCCCAGAAATGGATCGGCCGGGGGACTGGAGGGACTTTCCACCCGGCAATGGTGCCCGAATATCCCAGCTCGC
>CAYVVX010000602.1:1039-3266 GCA_964455315.1 uncultured Planctomycetales bacterium
CTGCGCCTGCCCGACGGTCAGGCTACCCGGGGCGGCTCACCAGGATGCAGGCGTTGTGCCCGCCGAAGCCAAAGGAATTGCTCATGGCGTACTGGACCTGCAGGTCGCGCGGGTGGTTGGGGACGTAATCGAGGTCGCAGTCGGGGTCGGGGGTGTCGAGATTGATGGTCGGGGGGATGGTGCGATTGTGGATGGCCTGGACCGTGGCGATGAGCTCAATGCCGCCGCTGGCCCCCAGCAGGTGCCCGGTGGCCGACTTGGTGCTGCTGACCGCCACCTTGCGGGCATGATCGCCGAGCACGGATTTGATGGCCCGGGTCTCGGCCACGTCACCCAGCGGGGTGCTGGTGCCGTGGGCGTTGATGTAGTCAAGCCGGCCGGCGTCGAGCCCGGCATCCTTGAGGCACAACCGCATGGCCATGCCGGCGCTGGTGCCGTTTTCATCCGGCTGGGTGATGTGCCCGCCGTCGGTACTGACGCCGTAGCCGAGCACCTCCGCATAAATGCGGGCCCCGCGCTGGCGGGCGTGCTCATACTCCTCGAAGACGAGGATGCCGGCGCCCTCGCCGATCACGAAGCCGTCGCGGTCCTTGTCGAACGGGCGGCTGGCCCGGGTGGGATCGTCGTTGCGGGTGCTGAGGGCGTGCATGGCCCCGAAGGCGGCGACGGAGATCTCGGTCACCGCGGCCTCAGAGCCGCCGGTGATCATGACGTCGCACTCATCGCGCTGGATGGAGCGGAGAGCGTCGCCCATGGCGTTGGTGGCGGAGGCGCAGGCGGTGGCCACCGCGCTGGAGGGGCCGCGGCAGCCGAAAAGGATGGAGACGTTGCCGCTGCCGGCGTTGACCATGAGCTTGGGAATGGTGAACGCGGATACCTTGGAGGGGCCCTTCTCGCGCAGCCGCATGTGCTGCTGCTCCAGCTCGGAAATGCCGCCGATGCCGGAACCGATGATCACGCCGCAGCGGTACGGGTCCTCCCTGCTGAAGTCGAGCCCGCTGTCGCTGCCGGCTTCCATCGACGCGGTCAGGGCGAACTGCGCGAAGCGGTCCAGCCGCTTGATCAGCTTGCGGTCGATGGTCCGCTCGGGATCGTACTCGCGGCATTCACCGGAGATGCGGCTGTCGTACGCCGCGCAGTTGAAATTGGTCGTCGGGCCGATGCCGCTGCGCCCGCTGATCAGTCCGTCCCAGTAACGGTCGACGGAACAACCCAGCGGCGTCACCGCGCCCATTCCGGTAATGACAACACGTCGCCTGGACATGCCCAATCCTTACGCCTCAACCATCCCGCCGACATCGGCGCAACGGGAACCGAATCGCCCCTTCACCGCGTGAGCCCGCCGGCTCCGAGGACGGAACCCGGCTCGCCGCCGGAACCGGCCCGGCACCCGTTCGCGGGGCCGGGGGTCAGCTCTTGCCCTGGTTGGCCACGATGTAGTCGATGGCCTGCCCAACGGTCTTGATCTTCTCGGCCTCCTCGTCGGGGATACTCATCTCGAAACCGTCCTCGAACTCCATGACCAGCTCGACGATGTCGAGCGAGTCGGCGTTGAGGTCATTGACGAACGAGGTCTCGCGAGTGATCTCGGCCTTGTTGATGGCCATCTGTTCACTGACGATTGAAAACACCTTGTCTTCCACTTCTTCTACCGTCACCACCGCGTCCTCCTCACATGAAAAGGAAATGAGTTCATATCAGCAGCCTTCCTGCCCGCCGGGGCCCGTCCCGGGGCCCTGAACCAGCGGTGGAAAGCAAAGCATGCCGATCAATCCATCGATCTCATCGGCCCTGCACACTCGACTCCGACTCGCGCCCTCCCCCACGCCGCGGACCCTCCCGCCCCGGCGCAAAGCGGGCGCGACACTCACATGCACAGGCCGCCGTCGACCGCCAGCACCTGCCCGTTCACGTACTTGGCCTCCGGCGAGGCCAGGAACGCCACCGCGGCGGCGATGTCCTCCGGCTCACCAAACTCCCGGCAGGGGATGACCAGCTTGACCTGCTCCTTGATCTTGTCCGACAGCACGTTGGTCATGTCCGTGGTCACGAAGCCCGGTGCGACCGCGTTACAAGTGATGCCGCGACGGGCCAGCTCCTTGCCCACCGACTTGGTAAACCCGATCACGCCGGCCTTGCTGGCCGCGTAGTTGCTCTGCCCCGCGTTGCCCATCACGCCGGCAACGCTGGCGATGTTCACGATCCGCCCGTAGCGGGCCCGAACCAT
>CAYVVX010000602.1:3276-3868 GCA_964455315.1 uncultured Planctomycetales bacterium
AGAAGATCGACTTGAGGTTGGTGGTCAACACCTCCTCGAACTGATCGTCGCTCATGCTCATCATCAGCCCGTCGCGGGTGATGCCGGCATTATTGACCAGGATGTCGATCCGCTTGTGTTCCCCGATCACCTGCTCGATGAAACGCTCCACCGCCGGCCGATCGTTCACGTCCAGCACCCGCGGAACCACCTTGCCCGGCAGCTCGGTCCGGCGGGTCTCGTCGGCGAGATCCTGAAGCTTGCCCTCGTTGCGGGCGGCGGCCACCACGGTCGCCCCGCGGGCGGCGAGCGCCAGGCAGATCGCCCGGCCGATGCCGCGCGAGCCGCCGGTGACGATCGCGACCTGATTCGCCAATGACATGGTCAATCCTTTCCGTGCCGTTCAGAACCACGATCCCGCCGCCGCCCGATGCGGCGCCGGATCATGCCCCCGGCTTCGCTCCCTGGGCCAGCCCGTCGGCCGTGCTGATGTTGACCATCGCCGCCTTGCGGTCGATCATCTTCATCAGTCCGGTCAGCACCCGCCCGGGGCCGATCTCGACCAAACGCACCACGCCCGCGGCGATCAGCTACTCCATCCACGCCAGCCAGC
>CAYVVX010000603.1:0-3867 GCA_964455315.1 uncultured Planctomycetales bacterium
TCGGTGGTGGTCCTGGCGAAGGTGGCGTCATCGCTGGACAGCAGCTCCATCAGGCTATTCAACTCGTCGAACGACTTGCGGGCCTCCTCGAGGTGCGTTTTCAGATCGCCGCTGACCGTCTTGATACGATCGTTGGCCTCCTGGTAGCGGGGAATGCCCTCGCCAAGCACCAGCTTCTCGACCTCCTTGGAGGCCTCGCCGATCGCCTCTACGTCCTTCTTGATGCTGTTCGATACGTTCTTCAGGATGCTGAAGCGTGACGCCCAGGTGTCGCCCGAGAACAGGCCGTCGATCTGCTGGCGCATGGGCTCAAGGGCATCCTCGACCTTCTTCCAGGCGTCCCTGGCCTGTTCGATGGCCACGGCGTACTCCTGCCCGGCGGTGCCGACCTGCTGCTTGAGGCGGTCGCGCAGCTCGACCTGCTGCCTGCCGCTGCGCAGGTTGTCCACCTTGATCCTGCCGCTGTACTGCTGCATCTCCTCGAGCAGATCCTCGAGATCCTGGGCGTACTTGCGGCGATCCAGGGCCGGCTTGTCCGACGTGTACACCGTGGTGATGCGGACCGGGGCGTCGAGCTTCTCGATCACCTTCTTGGTCCGGTCGGACAGCCGGTGGCTGGTGAAGCCGCCGGACATGTCCCTGCGGTAGTTGTACTTCTTCCCGATGAAGTTCGCGGCGCAGACCATGAACAGCAGCAGGAGGATGACAATGGTCACGTTGGCGCCGAAGAACCATCGCCGCGCCGCCGCGGAAGTCGATTTACCCTGATCGTTCACCGCCATCGTCTGGACTCCAGAGTCTTGGTCGCCAGGAACAGGAAGAACACCGTGGTGGTCAGGAAGAAGATCACCCCGCCGGTGTCGATAATGCCCTTGTTGAAATCGTCGAAGTATCCGAACATGTTCAGGTACCCGCAGACATCACGCACCCAGCCGATCTCGGTGTAGCGGGCCCCGTAGTCGGCCAGGAAGGTGAACACCGCCAGGATCGCCACCGCGATCTCCGCCGCCAGAAGCTGGTACTTGGTCAGCGTGCTGGCGAAGATGCCCACCGCGATGAACAGCGACCCCAGCAGGATCAGCCCCAGGTAGCCGGTCAGCACCACGCTGGCCACCGGCGCGGAATACGACGCCATGATGATCCAGTACATGACCGTGGCCAGCAGCAGGGCCAGATAGAACACCATGGCCCCCAGGAACTTGCCCAGGATCACCGCCGCGTCCGACACCGGCGCGGTCATCAGCGACTCGATCGCCCCGGTGGCGAACTCGTCGGCGATGCTGCGCATGGTCAGCAGCGGCAAGGCTACCACCAGGGCCATGGCCATGTAGTCGAACAGCACCCGCAGTGACGCTTCGTTGCCGGTCACCAGGGTGTCCTGGACGAAGAACCATCCGGCCCAGGCCAGGAAGATGAAGCCCACCACGTACGCGACCGGCGAGAAGAACAACGACGCCAACTCGCGCTGGGCGATGGCGCCGACCGCCACCCCCAGCCCGCCGGAGTAGGCGTCGCTCTTGCCGGTCAACCTCGACCGCTCGTGAGCCGTCACCCCCTCGGGGGTCAGCGGCTCGGCTTGCGACTGTGCTGACATACCATTTCCTCTTGAACGGACCGGCGGGGATCGCCGGTCAGCATCTCACGATTCCAGGTGACACTTGCGGGGTCAGCGCTTCTGGTGGCGTCCCTCCGACGCCGACTCCGCCGTCACCTGGATGAAGAATTCCTCCAGGCTGCCCGTCTCCTGGCGCAGCTCGCGCAGGGCCCAGCCCTTCCCTGATGCCACCGACGCCACCTGTTCGCGCAGATCCTTGCCCTGACCGCTCTCGAACCGCAGCCGGTTCCATCCGTCGGCCGGCGTGCATTGCAGCGCGTTGACGCCGGGAATCTGCCGGACGGCCTGCTCGACCTCGCTCTGCGGACCGCGAACCTCGGCCACGATGCGGGCCGGGCCTTTCAGCCGGGTACGCACTTCGCTGATCGGACCGTTGGCCCGGATCTTGCCGCCCGCGATGATGATCATGCGGGTGCAGACGGCCTCCACCTCGGGCAGGATGTGCGAACTGAGGATGATGGTGTGCCGCCGGGCCAGGTCGCGGATGAGCTGGCTGGTGGCCCGAATCTGGGTCGGGTCCAGCCCGATGGTCGGCTCGTCGAGAACCAGCACCCTGGGATCGTGCAGGAGCGCGTCGGCCAGCCCCACGCGCTGCTTCATGCCCTTGGAAAGCTGGGAGATCGGGCGGTCCACGAATTCACCCAGCCAGCAGCGCTCGGTCACCCGCCGAATGGACTCGGCACGATCGTCCCGGGGCATGCCCCGCAGCTTGCCGCGGAAGTTCAGGTACTCCCGCACGCGCATTTCCGGGTAGAGCGGGTTGCCCTCGGGCAGATAGCCGATCCGCCGCCGGACTTCGATGCTCTCGGTGGTGATATCGAACCCGGCGACCCGCGCCCCGCCCGAGGAGGCCGGCATGTAGCAGGTCAGGATCCGCATCGTCGTGCTCTTGCCGGCACCGTTGGGCCCCAGGAAGCCGACGATTTCCCCGTCGCCGACATCGAAGGAGATCCCGTCCACGGCCAGGTGAGCACCGTAGGACTTGGTCAGATTCTTGACGTTGATCATCTCGTGCCCGTCATCCTTTCGTGGACTTTCCCCCAGGGTTCGGGGGCGTTCACCCTCATTCCGTTTGATGACAATGGTTGTTGCATTTGGTTCTGAAGGCCGGGGAGTCCCCGCGGCGACTCCATTTCGGATCCACGCATCCGGGAATACGCCAGAGAGTCGAGCCGGGTTCGCGCCCGCCGCATGGGGAGAGCAGCCCCCGGATCGCCCGACCGTCAGGGATCGGGCTAAATAACACTTGTACGGGGGGGTTGTCAACCCTCCCGCCGGCAGATCCGGGACCGGCGGAAGCGAACCGGCCCGGAACCGCCCCCCTTGCCCGAACACCCGGTTCAGGGTCATAATAGGGGCATGGAGGCGGCCCGGTTGGCGCGACCGAGGCCTGCTCCCCGCCGTGTGTGCGGTCGCCTGTGATCGCCCAGGTTCCTGACCGGCAGTCGGGCCGCCACGGGAGCCGGGGCGCGTGGATCTCGTTAACTCATGCAAGATCGGTTACAGACAGCATTAGCGATGCCTGCGCGGCCGCGCACCCGGACACCGGCGGCCGCCCGGTCGGTCAGCGTCATCATCCCCACGTATAACCGCGCGGACCTGCTGCTGACCTCGCTGGACAGCGTCGCGGCCCAGACCTTCACCGATTACGAGATCATCATTGTCGACGACGGCTCCAGCGACGACACCAAGGCGTGCGTCGCCGCCCGCAACCAGCCCATCCGCTACCTGTGGCAGAGCAACCAGGGCGTCAGCGAAGCCCGCAACCACGCCCTGCGCGTCACCCGCAGCGAGTTCGTCGCCTTCCTGGACTCCGACGACCTGTGGGCGCCGACCTTCCTGGAAGCCGGCGTGTCCCGCCTTCGCCAGCACCCGGAGGAGGCCCTGGTCTACAGTGACTTCATCTCCACCGATGCCCGGGGAAAGCGGCTGCGCGGGCACCGCAAGACCCCACACGGCGGCGATGTCACCGCGGCACTGTTCAACAGCACCTTCATCCACACCTCGGCCGTGATCGCCAGAAGCTCGATCATCCGCGACGCCGGCGGCTTCGACGGGCGGCTGACCCACAACGAGGATTACGACCTCTGGCTGCGACTGTCGCTGCGCCATGCCTTCGGGCTGGTGCCCGAGCCGCTGTGCCTGCGCCGCTGTCACCACGACAGCCTCTCGCGCAAGGGCTGCTCGCCGGACGTCCTGCTCCGCAAGGCCGACCTCCTGCGCCGCTTCTACGAGCGCGGGGGCGGCAGCAC
>CAYVVX010000604.1:0-3861 GCA_964455315.1 uncultured Planctomycetales bacterium
CGACGATCGCAGGCGTGTGCCACGCAGGCTGGGCGGGCGCGGGCACCTGCACCAGCCGGGTGACCATGGCCTGCCCGCGGTACACGGTGACGGCATCGAGTTTTCCGGTGGTCTTGATGGGTTCCGGGGCCGCCAGCAGCGGCAGTGCGGTCACCAGGAACAGGCACAGGGTGGATACGCGGGTTCGCATGGTCAGTCTCCCAAAGGACTTGTGACAAAAAGCGGGCCTGACGGACATCAGGAGCCGACGCGGCTCCTACCGTATTAGATGCCGACCCACGCGTTTGGTTCTCCGTTGTTACAAAGGCTTTACCGGAAACACGCTTCGCGCGCAGCACCGGGCCCGTGGCGGTCAGCATCCGCGGCGGGCCCGTGGAGCCCCCCCGGAGCCGGGAGAGCAGCGGAGGATGCCGGCGCGAGCCCGAGCGACCCAGCGCCGACACGGAGGGAGTGCAACCATTCTTACAATAGGATGCCGATCCCGCCGGAGTGTTACCGTGAACTCGCCCGCGCGTTCGCACTCGCGTAGGATGGGACCATGCTGACGCTCAGCGACATCGAGAAGGACCGCGTCCTGCGATTGCTCACCGACCTGGTCCGCATCGACAGCGCCGTCACCTCCAACGAGCAGGCCGACCGCGACCGCGTCGAGGAGCGGATGGCCGAATACCTGACCGATCATTTGCAGGCCATGGGCATGACCATCGAGCGGCAGGAGGTCGTCCCCGGCAGGCCGAATCTGATCGCCTCGTGGCCGAATCAGGGCGCCGGCGGGCGGAGCCTGATGCTCGAGGCCCACATGGATACGGTCACGGTCGCTGGCATGACCATCGACCCCTTCGCCGCGGAGATTCGCGACGGACGGGTCTGGGGCCGCGGCACCTGCGACACCAAGGGCTCCATGGCCGCGTTCCTCACCGGGCTGGCATTGGCTGCCGAAGCCGATCGCCTCCCGGTCGACAAGCTGTTTTTCGTCGCCTCCATGAGCGAGGAGACGGGCTGTCGCGGTGCCCGGGCGCTGATGGAATACGGCTTCCGGACGGACGCCGCGATCGTCGGCGAGCCCACCGGCTGCCGCCTGATCACGGCGCATAAGTCGCCATTATGGCTGACTTTAGAAACCACCGGGCGCTCGTGCCATGCCTCCGCGCCGGATCGCGGGGCCAACGCGATCGACACCATGGCGCGGGTCATCGGGTTCGTGCACGGGCCCTGGCGCGAGCGGATCAGCAGCAGCCGCCACCCCCTGCTGACACCCTCCACCGCCGCGGTCACCCTGATCGAGGGCGGCACCAAGATCAACATCATCCCGGCCGCCTGCCGGGTGCAGGTCGACGGGCGCTATGTCCCCGGCGAACCGCCCGAGCGGATCGTGGAGACATTTACGCGTGAGCTGTTAGAATATATCGGAGGCAGTGAAGCCGTCCGGGTGGCGGAATGGATCAGCCACGCGGGGCTGAACACCGATCCGGAGGCCCCGCTGGCGGCGGCGCTGCTGAAGCTGTGTGCCGAGGCCCGTGGGCAGCGAAGCCCGGAGGGCGTGAACTACTTCGCGGACACCGGCCCCTACAGCGAGGCCGGCATCACCGCGGTACTGTTCGGGCCCGGGGACATCGCCCAGGCCCACACCGCGGACGAATTCCTGGAGCTCGACGAACTGTTCACCGCAACTGCCGTCATCCGTGAGCTGCTCACCCGGCACGCGGGAAGATCCATCCTCGCGGACCGGTAGAGCGGGTTGGGACCACCGCACGGCGCCGACAGATGCAGACGCGCCGGGGACCGGCTGAAGCCGGTCGTTCACGCTTAAGGGGATCTCGAATATGGCCAGAAAACCCTACGCTGTCCTGCTCGGCCTGCTCCGCAAGAGCTACGAGATGATGAGCAAGGAGCTTGGCAAGGTCATCATCGGGCAGCAGGAGGTGCTCGATCAAATGCTCGCGGCCATCCTCTCCCGCGGTCATTGCCTGCTGGTCGGCGTACCCGGGCTGGCGAAGACGATGATGGTGTCATCGCTGGCCGACATCATGATGCTGTCCTTTAAGCGCATCCAGTTCACGCCCGACCTGATGCCCTCGGACATCACCGGGACCAACATCCTGGACGAAAGCGAGCACGGCAAACGCGACTTCCGCTTCGTCCGCGGGCCGGTGTTCGCCAACATCATCCTGGCCGATGAGATCAACCGCACGCCGCCCAAGACCCAGGCCGCACTGCTTCAGTCCATGCAGGAGCGCGAGGTGTCCGTCGGCCAGGAGACTCACCCCCTGCCCAACCCCTTCTTCGTCATCGCCACCCAGAACCCCATCGAGCAGGAGGGCACCTACCCGCTGCCGGAAGCACAGTTGGACCGGTTCATGCTCAACATCTGGGTGGACTATCCCACCCAGCGCGAGGAGGAGAAGATCCTCGCCACGACCACCACCGGCGCGCGTGCCGAGCTGTCCAAGATCCTCAACGACCGCCAGCTTCTCAACATGCAGAAGGTCGTCGCCAGCGTCCCGGTCAGCGACTACGTCATCCAGTACGCGGCCCGGCTGGTCCGGGCCTCGCGCCCGCGGGACACCACCGCCCCGGCGTTCGTCCGCGAGATGGTCGACTGGGGCGCCGGTCCGCGCGCGGGGCAGTGCCTGATCATGGCCGCCAAGGCCTTCGCCGCCATGGACGGCCGCTACACGGCCGGCATCGCCGACATCCGCAAGGCGGCCATCCCGGTGATGCGTCACCGCATCGCCAGCAACTTCGCCGCCCAGGCCGAGGGCATCGACTCGGTGGCGATCGTCAAGAGGCTTCTGGAAGGCGTCCCCGAGCCGGAGGTGCCCAAGTACGAAGCCGAGCCCGCCCCCCCGCCGGAGGTGGAGCAGATCGAGGTGGAGCAGGAGTAGGCCGGCCGGTATGCCCGGCGGTGAATGGAAACCGGCTCCGGCCCGGGCGAGGAGTTCTCACCCGGGCCAAAGCCCGTCCTTGGGAAGCCGCAGACGCTCAGTTGGGACAGTTGACCCCCGTGCCGTCGCGCAGGCGAAGCTGGTCCTGATCACGATCGCCCAGCCGGCGGGCCGCAGTGTCGGCCTTGGGACAGTTGTCCCCGGTCCCGTCCTGAAGCTGATCGCGAAACCGATCGCGCTGCTGGACCCGGTCCATCAGCACGTCCCCGTTCTGAACGCCCTTGGCCGCGTTGATGAGCTTGCTCACGTCGGAGGGCAGTCCGGACGTCAGCGCCTCATCGCAACCCACCATCAGGCCCCACAACCCGACGGCGAACACCCCCACCAGAACTCTCCTGAACATGGTCGGACTCCTGCTCAAAAACTCTGTTGTCCATGTACGTTGGACCGAGCTCAGTCACTGATCAATGAACGAGCAACCAAGGGTGTCGCCTGCGGTGGAATCGAGGATTTCGGCAGGGACAGGGAATGGGCGGATCATTTCGGCAGGTCGAGCGAGACCGGTTCCCGGAAACTATCGACCCCCACCATCTTCTTTGTGAACTCTGTGGTTTGTTTCACCCCGGCAAACGGCGACGGAGGTAATCCAGGGCCACCGCGCCGACGATGATCAGGCCGATGATGATCTCCTGGACCCAGTTGGGCCAGCCGGCCAGGGTGCAGCCGTTGACCAGGAAGGTGAGCATGAAGGCCCCCAGCAGCGTGCCGACGATCGAGCCCTGCCCGCCCATCAGCGAGCCGCCGCCGATGACCACCGCGGCGATGACCTGGAGTTCGATGCCCACCGCGGCCGTGGGGTCACCCTGGGTGGTGGAGGCGAAAAGCACTACCCCGGAGACGCCGGTGAGCAGCCCGGCGAAGGTGTACATCCGCCACTTGTGCCGGTCGATGGGGATGCCGCTGAAGCGGGCCGCCT
>CAYVVX010000605.1:0-3855 GCA_964455315.1 uncultured Planctomycetales bacterium
ACGGTGCGGAGGTTCCGGGGGCGGGCGATGGGAGTCAATGAGGGTGTGGTAGTGCCTGATCGAAGTGAGAACGGTTCCGGGGCGGACGTGCTTGCCCGGCGGCGCGAGTGGTACCAGGTGTTTCCGCATGGAACCATCGAGTTCATCATGGTCACGCATGCGCTGGCGCTGCTGCTGCTGGTGGTGCTGCCGGTGGTGCGCTCGACGCAGCGTCCGATGGTGCTGCTGGCGCTGGCGGGCATGCTGCTGGCGGATTACCTGCTGACGCTGTGGTGGGTGGTGCAGATGGAGGCCGACGCGGCACTGCTGGCGGAGCCCGGTGCGGCCGGCGGGATCGGGCCCGAGCGGCGGCGGCGGATCGGCCGATGGATGGTGATGGCCATACCGGGGGCGCTGGCCCTGGCGGCGATGGGGGCGGGCCAGGTGAGCACGCCGCAGATGGCGGTTGGTCTGGCGGGGGCGTCTCTGGTTACGCTGGTGATCATCCGGCTGCGCTTCGCGGCGGGCATCGCGACTTCAGGGTGGGCGGGATGGCTGGTGCTGATCCCCCTGCTGCATTTTCCGGGGGTTCACCGGTTTGCCTTCGAGATCGAGGAGCGGATCAGGGCGGCGCGGGCGCCGGGCGCCCGGGCCGCGGATGAGCCCGGCTCGCCGGTGGTTCGCGTGCTGGCGGGGGTATTGTGGGTGTTGACCGCCGCGGCCTGGATCGGGGTCGCGGTACGGTGGCGGATGGGGCTCACCTGGCCGGAGACGCTGCCGAGCCTGCTGCTGCCGATCGGGGGGGTGCTGTTCGCGATGCCGCTGGCGGCGGCCGACATCGCGGTGCTGGAGCACGCCCAACGGCTTCTGCTGCGCGGCTTCCCGCGCGGGGGCTCCAAGTCTACCCGTTAGAATCCTTCGAACGTATCGGACATGTTGATCTGCAGGACCCGGGTCATGCGGAAGAGGGTGGTGAGCGAAGGGGCGCTCAGGCCGGACTCGATCTGGGAGATCTGAGCCTGGCTGATGCCGATCTTCTCGCCGAGGGTCTTCATGGTCATGTCGGAGGCCTGGCGGGCGGCCTTGAGCCTGCGTCCGAGCCCGGCCAGCAACTGCTCCTCGGAATCGACCAGGATCCCGTCGTTGGCCAGCACCGCGGTCACGGCGTCGACCAGCTCCTGGGGTGATACTGGTTTGGTAAGGTAATTCCTGGTTCCGAGCTGCATACCCTCGGCAGCACTGGCCACGGAGGGATTGCCGGTGACGATGATCACCGAGGGCGGGCTTTCGCCGGCGGTCAGGTCACGGATGAGCTGGATCCCGGACTGGTCGGGCAGCGAGAGATCGACCAGCAGCAGGTGGTAGGGCTCCGCGGCCGCGGCGTCGCGGGCGGCGCCGGCCGAGCCGACCGCGTCGACCGCAAAACCGGCCCGGTCCAACACGGTCGCCATGATTCCGCGGACCTCAGGCTCGTCATCCACGACAAGAATCCGAATCGTCGCGCGACTCATTTCGTCGTCCCCAAATTGTTGCCTCCCCCGGATGTTCACCCCCTGTGAACATCCAATGTCCCGAATAATAACAGCCCGGATGAGATTGATAAAGTATCAGGTTGGACAATTTTTTGTCACTCCAAGTTATGTCAAGGGCAGGATACCGCGAGGGGGCTTGTTCGGTGGGGCTGAAAGCGGCGTGTTCTGACTTCGCGGCGCAGGGTGCTGCGGGTGGTCGGGGTGCAGCGGACGCTGCTGGGATGGGGGCGGCAGAGATGCCTTTGGCGTGGTCATTAGCTCGATTTAATTCATCCCATGGCCCGGTCGGAACCCATTCCGGGCTCCGTTTTCCAGGCTCCGCGGCGGGGCTACGGGTGCTTTTTTTGCCTGTGGGGGTTCCCGGCGGTGTTCTAGCTTGGCATGCGGGCGGACCCTACCGATAATACCGCCGGGGCCTCGACCGCCGGGGCGGATGTGTTCGGCAGGAGTGATCCATGCGTTTGACCATTGTGGGCACGGGCTATGTCGGTCTGGTCACGGGCACCTGCCTGTCGGACACCGGCAACGACGTGGTCGGGTACGACCTGAGCACGGCGAAGATCGATGCGCTGCGGGGGGGCGAGTGTCCCATTTTCGAACCCGGGCTGATCGAGCTGCTGCGGGCCAACACGCGGGCGGGCCGGCTGCGGTTCACCACCGACCCGGTGGAAGCGTTCCGCCATGCGGAGGTGATTTTCATCGCGGTGGGCACGCCGCCTGATGAGCAGGGGCGCCCGGACCTGACCGCGGTCCGGGGCGTGGCGGATGATATCGCCAAACACATCACCGAGCCCAAGATCGTGGTTATCAAGAGCACGGTGCCGGTGGGCACGGGCGACGAGGTGGAGAAGCGGATCAACGCGGCCGGCAAGCATCGCGTGCGGGTGGTCAACAACCCTGAATTCCTCAAGGAAGGCACGGCGGTGGAGGACTTCCAGCGGCCGGACCGGGTGGTCATCGGGGCGGAAGATCCCGCGGCGGCGGCGGTGATCCGGGAGCTGCACGAGCCTTTCGTCCGCAACCAGCGGCCGATCTACGTCATGCGCCGGGCGGCGGCGGAGATGACCAAGTACGCCGCGAACGCCTACCTGGCGATGCGGATCAGCTTCATCAACCAGGTAGCGAACATCTGCGACTCGCTGGGCATCGATGTGAACGAGGTGCGCTCGGGCATCGGCTCGGATGCGCGGATCGGGTTCCAGTTCCTGTATCCCGGTCCCGGTTACGGCGGGAGTTGTTTCCCGAAGGACGTGCAGGCGCTGGTTCACGTCGCCAGACAGGCGGGGGTGACGGCCGACCTGCTGGACAGCGTTCACCAGGTCAACCAGCGGCAGCGGCGGGTGCTGTTCAGCAAGCTGGTGGCGCGCTTCGGCGAGGATCTGTCGGGCAAGACCATCGCGATCTGGGGGGTGGCGTTCAAGCCGAAGACGGATGACATCCGCGAGGCCCCCGCGGTGGTGCTGATCGAACAACTGCTGGAAGCCAAGGCGACGGTGCGGGCCCATGACCCGCAGGCGCTGGAGAATCTGAAGGCGAGCTTCGGCGATCGGCTGACCTACTGCACCAAGAACTACGACGCTCTGGACGGGGCCGATGCCCTGGTCATCGTGACCGAGTGGAACGAGTTCCGTTCGCCGAGCTTCGAGGAGATGCACAAGCGGCTCAAGCAGCCGATCATCTTCGACGGGCGGAATCTCTACACCCTGGAGGCGATGCGCGGCCGGGGATTCGAGTACCACTCCATCGGCCGGCCCACGCTCATGCCGGGCCAGGGATGATGTCCGGCGGGCGGTAATCGGCGGTCGGAGGGCATTCCAAGCCGGATTCCGTCCCGGGGAGGTCGCCGGAAGGGTTGCCGATACCGCGCCCTGAGCCTTCTGATTCAATCTGATTCATGCCCTCTTCGGATCAAGCTCGCGAATCCATGCCTCTGATCCTGATTGATATTTGTTGACTTCATCTTCCGGTCTGTTAATCTCATTGTACCAGAGTTGTGGGAGCGCGTTGCGGATCGAGGCTGCAGATGCCTCGCTTCGGGCGTTGCGCTCATTGCCACAATCACACGAGGGAGGAAGGTTATGAAAACGGCATTCCTAGGATTGGCGTGCGCGGCGGTACTCGCGTCGGCCTTGCATGGGGCGGAAATCGACCTGGTTAACGAGGATTTCGAGAGCGGCTTCGGGCCATTCACGGCGGAGGTCTTTCCGGTGGAGATTCTGCCGAACAACGACACCCCGCTGCTGTTCACCAGCGCCGATCCGCTGTTGTACACCAACACCGGCAATCCCGGGTCGCAGTCGGCGGGCTTCTCATCCGACCTGGCGACCTACGACATGACCCGGGC
>CAYVVX010000606.1:0-3846 GCA_964455315.1 uncultured Planctomycetales bacterium
GCGTGTAGAGACTCGCCCCTCGCAATTCGGCCGTCACGGGGGCCGGCCGCTTCAGATGTGGGGCCGGCGCAGGTGACGCCGCCGCTCGCTTCGGGGCGGCGGTCCCGGGTTTTACCCCGTCAGGAGGAGGCGGTATATTGACGGTCTGAGCCCTTCTTGGATCGATGCGGTACACCTTGGATTCCATGGGTCATCCCGATGAGCCACCCAACCCCGTCACCACCGCCTGTCGCCAGCCCGTCCGATCTTGAGGCGCCCCTGGGCAACGGACGGCAATACGCCTCCCTGCTTTTCGAGCTTTCCTGGGAGATCTGTGCCCAGTCCGGCGGCATCTACACCGTCATCCGCAGTAAGGCCCCCGCGGCCATGAGCCGCTGGGGCGACGGCTACTTCTGCGTCGGGCCCTACCACGAGGGGCCGGCCAAGATCGAGTTCGAGCCCCACCCCGTCGACGGCATCGTCGGCGAAGCCGTCGACGCGCTCCGGGCCCGCGGCATCGCCGTCCACACCGGCCGCTGGCTGATCACCGGCCGGCCGCAGGTGATTCTCATCGACGTGCGCTCGGCGGCGGGTTCCTACGCGGAGATGAAGTACTTCCTGTGGAAGGATCACGGGATCGGCACCTCCGAGCACGACGGCGAGGTCAACGACTGCGTGGCCTTCGGGTACCTCACCGCCGACCTGCTCACCGAGATCCGCAAGCGCAGCGGCGAACGGCCGATGCTGGCCCACTTCCACGAGTGGCAGGCGGCCGTGGCCCTGCCGGTGCTGAAGCATCGCAAGGTCCGCTTCCCCACCGTGTTCACCACCCACGCGACCCTGGTCGGGCGCAGCCTGTGTGCCGCCCACGCCAATCTCTACGACTACCTGCCCGGCATCGACGGCGAGGCCGTCGCCCGCGAGCACGGTTTCCTCCCGCGCTTCCTGCTCGAGAAGGCCGCCGCCAGAAGCTGCGACATCTTCACCACCGTCTCGAACATCACCGGCCTCGAGGCCGAGCAGTTCCTCGAGCGCCAGCCCGACTTCCTGCTGCCCAACGGGCTCAACATCGACCGCTTCAGCGCCCCCTACGAGTTCCAGAACCTGCACCGGCAGAACAAGGAGCTGATCCACGAGTTCGTGATGGGGCATTTCTTCCCCAGTTATACCTTCGACCTGGACCGCACGCTCTATGTCTTCACCGCCGGGCGCTACGAGTTCCGCAACAAGGGCATGGCCGTCTTCATCGAGGCCCTGGCCGAGCTCAACCGCCGGCTCAGGGCCGAGCCGCGGAACCTCACCGTGGTCGCCTTCATCATCGCCCGGGCCCCGTACAAGAGCCTCAACGTCGAGACCCTCAACCGCCAGGCCATGTTCAACGAGCTGCGCGACACCTGCGACCAGATCACCGTGGACATGGGCCGGCGCCTGTTCCGCACCGTCGCGGCCGAGGGGCGGCTGCCCAACATCGTGGACCTGCTCGACGAGTACGCCCGCGTGCGCCTCAAGCGGATCAGCCATGCCTGGCGATCCGGCCCGCCGCCGACCATCGTGACCCACGACCTGTGGGACAGCGGCAACGACCCGGTGCTGTGCCACCTGCGCCATCGCAACCTGTTCAACGCCGAGGACGACCCGGTCAAGGTCGTCTTTCATCCGGAGTTCATCACCTCCGCCAGCCCGGTCCTGGGCCTGGAGTACGACCAGTTCGTCCGCGGCTGCAACCTGGGCGTGTTCCCCTCCTACTACGAGCCGTGGGGCTACACCCCCATGGAGTGCGTGATCCGCGGCATCCCCGCGATCACCAGCGACCTGAGCGGATTCGGCGCCTACGTCATGGACCACTTCCCCGACCACGACACCGACGGCGTCTTCGTGGCCCGCCGCCGCGGCGTGCCCTTCGAGCACACCGTCGGCCAGGTGGCCGACTGGCTGCACGCGCTCACTCAGATGGGCCGCCGCGACCGCATCGGCCTGCGCAACCGGGTGGAAACCTACGCCGAGCATTTCGACTGGGCCGAGCTGACCAAGTACTACCGGGCCGCCCGGCGGCTGGCCTTCTCGATGCACTATCCCGACCGCGACGTGCTCCCGCCCGAGGCCCCGCCCTCGGACCTGTCCCCCGAAACCGGCCTCCACCGCCCCGCCCGCCGCCGGACCGTGTCCACCCGGGTGACCAAGGGCTAGGCACGACGCGCGGCACGCGGCCTCAGCCGTCAGGGGCAGGCGGCCGTGCCGAAGAGGTTGGCTTTCACTTCTTGCAGGTCAACGATGCTGGAAAGGAAGGACACGGGAACGAACTATCTGCGTCCCCATTTCAACCCCCCCAATATCAGCAACATCGAAGCCATCGGGGGTTCAGGGATAATATAGACATGATCGAGTGACTCAGGGGGAATGATCAAGCTCACCGGTCCACCGTTTAGGTACGAACCCGTTAAGATGTATTTTGATGCGTCATATGAGACGTGGATCGCAAAGAGATTGATGCGCGAGTTGTCGTGTGGTAAGAGATTAGACCCCCCAAGGCCAATGCCATCGATACCATAAATGTTCAGAACGCTGTTTCCATACAGATGCGCCACAACAAATAGTTCTGCACCATGAATGGATAGTGTCGTATTATCATGCATTTCCACATGGCCAGCGAACCGGCCGCCGAGGACATCCATGCTGCTTTGATCATGAAGGTAAGAGGCAATCCCGAGGCGGCCGCTGGAAAGCTGAAAATGTGTCGATCCATACAGGTAGGCAAAGGCAATGCTTCCCCCCTGTAAATCAATGGAACTGCTGCCTTCAAGCCCAGCTTGGTTCACCAGGCCGCCGCTTATGCCGGCATGCGACGTATCATGAAGTAGAAGTCCATTAACCTCCCCACCCGTCATTTCAACATCCGTCCGATCCGGCAGCGTGTCATAGGCGCGAATCACGCCGTACTCGTCCCCGGCCTGAATCAGGAAGTCGTCATAGATGTCCAGATCGGGCAGGCCCGCCGACAGCATCGCCACGTGAACCAACGCCGTGCAGATCATCGCCGATCCTCCCATTCATCATCCAGCCGCCATGCGGAAAAACGGGGACGCAGCTGGTTCTTCACTTCGCCGGCTCCTTCCGCGGCCGGCCCTCGGATCGCAGGGTATGTTCCAGGCCCAGCCGCGTCACCATCCGCTGCTGCCAGTTCTCGCCCCCGAACGGGCGATTCCGGACCACGCACGTCCGCACCCTCTCCAGTTCCTTCGCCGTCATCGCCGCGTTGACCTGCCGCAGCCAGTCCCGCGGACGCTCCACCGGCCAGTCGCTGAGCAGCCCCCGCAGCTCCGCCCCGCCCGATCGCCGCGCCCACAGGCTGCCCCAGCGCCATGCCTCGGCGCGGTCGACCGCGCCCGCGGTCAGCGCGTTGCGCTCGACGTAGCGGCACACGGTAAGAGAATGATCGTCGGCCTGGACCGGGAAGCTCTTGAACCGCCCCTGGTAGAGGTGCCCGCGGCCAACGGTGCGGTGAGCGACGTGCCAGCGCATCGCGTGCGTGTGGGCCAGCCAGCGGACGAAGCGGGTCAGCTCGCCGTCCTCGCGCGGCCAGAGCACGAAATGCCAGTGATTGCGCATGAGGCACCACGCCAGGATGCGTATGGGCGTCTGCTCGTGAGCCTCGATGAGCACCCGCTCAAATGCGGCGAAATCCTCCTGCTTCCGAAACAGCGGCAGCCTGGCCACCGCCCGATTGAGAACGTGGTAAACCAGCCCGCCCGGCGCTACCCTCGCCACTCGCGGCATGACAACGTCTCCTGATTACCAAAAACAAGCTGCGTCCCGAATGCCATTCATTTAAGCCGCATCTCTCCGCTTTTGCAGGCGTTTACGTAATTC
>CAYVVX010000607.1:0-3840 GCA_964455315.1 uncultured Planctomycetales bacterium
CGCATCTCCAGCACCTTCCTGAGCTCCTCCTTGACCGCCGGCGAGGCGGCCCCCTCACCGCTGGTCTGGATGACCGAAAGGATGATGCCCAGGTCCAGGTTGGTCAGGGCCAGCGTCTCGGAGTAGACCCGCTCCATCTTGACGGTCTGCCTGGCCTCCTTGCCGGCGGCGACGGCGACCCTGAAACGCAGCCCGCCGTCGGTCTTCTCGTACGGCGTGGGCGGTTCCAGGAGCTTCCAGCTGCTGTCAGTGGCGTGCTCGAGCAACACGGTCTTGTCGCGGTCGGACTTGTTCTTGAGCGTGTAGAGGGTCTCGACCACGGCCTTGTGGCGGCGGACCAGCATGCCGTTGGCGATGCCGATGCTGACCAACTGCGTCGGATGCGGCTTGGCCTCGGTGAGCACCTCGGTGGCCAGGTCCAGGGCATAGGCGACCAGCCGCTCCTCGCCCGGCTTCAGGTCGGGCAGCTTGGCGTCGCCGGCGTAGACGCCGTCCTCGAAGAGCGTCACCGGGCCCTGCATCAGGCTCAGGCTGGTGCTGTTCTTGAACCGCAGCCCGTTGAGCGGATGCCTGGCGTGCGTCCTGGGGCTGTAGATGCTCACCTTCTCGCCGCTCACGTTCTCATTCACGATGGGCAGCATGGCCGACTGCTGCCGGCCGATGGACACCGGCATCTGGATGGCGTACTGGAACAGCTCACCGGCGTCGGCGGCTTCGGCGACCGATCGCACGCCCGATTCGCCGAGGGCAAACAGGTTGTCCGCGGGCTTCGCGGCCGGGGATGCCGGCGAGCCGGGAGCACTACCGGCCTGCATGCCCCTGGCCATCAGTCGCCTGCCCAAGGCCCTATCGCTGCGCTCCTTCTCCGCAGGCACAGAGGCGTCCGCAGCCATCGCTTCGCCGAATCCTCCGCCGCCTCCAAAACCGGCCCCGAACTCCGGTGAACGCAGCGACGCATACAGTTCCAGGTCCTCGATCGGACGATTGATGTAGATGGGGCTGTACAGGTCCATGATGAAGGAGATCGGCCGGCCGGATACCAGTGACAGACGAACATCGCTCCAGTCCTCATCCGTGGTGTTCTCGACGATGGCCCAGCCTTGGAGGAACGGCTTCTCCTCCTTGTCGAGCACCAGCCGGTAGCTGGTCTTCCAGATCGGCGTCTCGCGCAGGAACGACACTTTGACGTGGCGCTGGCCCTGCCCGTTGAACTGGATGCGGACGGATTTCTTGTCGGTGTCGTGGGTGGTGGCCAGCGCGGCCAGGGCCTTGTTCAACTCGGCGGCGGTCTTCTCATTGAGCAGCTTGATGCCGGTGAGCTCGGAGATGACCAGTTGCTGCATGCCGGCGTCGGTGAGGATGTTGAGCATGTCGATGGTGGTGAGCGTCTCGCCGTCGGGCCTGGTCCGTTGGAACTTTTCGACGCTGAGGATGACGCCTTCCATCGCCACCGGCCCCTGGATGCGGATGCGCTCGCCGCGCAGGCTGCCGAGCAGCTCGGCCAGGGTCCCGTTCTCCTGCAGGTCCACGCCGAAGCTGTCCAGGATGCGCTCCAGCGGATCCTTGGCCGTGTAGGTGACCACGCCCACACTGCCGCCGTCGAAGTCCTGCACCACCATCGACTTCAAGATGTCGTTGATCTGCTCGGCGCGGAACCTGAGGTCGGCCATCGCCGCGCCGGTCACGTCGGCTTCCTGCTCGAAAAAGCCGACGCCGCTGGAGAAGAGGGTGACCTCGCGGAGCTTGAGATCGACGTTCTGGTCGGCGGCGAAGCCGGACGCGGCGGCCGCGAGGCAGACGGCGGTGGCGATGCGGATGCGAAACATGGCGGACTCCCTGTGTTGAAAGCGGATTCCCTGCGTTTATGAGGCCGGGGCGACACCGTCGATCCGGCGGCGCCCCCTGTTGAGATTGGACGCCGGCCGAAGCCGGTTGTTCCCTGCTGTCCGGATATTATCGTCGGAACCGCCCGGGCATCGCCACCGGGGGTTCAGCGATTCACCGCGGCGGCGTCGGCGCGCGGGAATTCCGCGTCCTGGTCCGGGCGGCTGTAGAGGTACTGGTGCTTGTACTGCTCGTTGCCGCGGCGGTAGCGCTCGGCGAGCTGCAGGTCCAGGTCGGCGAGGAACCCGCGCGGCAGGGGGTTGAGCCGCACCGGTCCGAGGCGGTCGCTCTCGCGGCGGGCCCGGTATTCAATGTTGATTTCGCCCAGCGCCGCGTCCATCTCCGCGGCGATGTCCGCGGCGGATTCCGCGTCGTTGTCGTCGACATGCAGCAGGTACCACGGCGGCCGGTCCCACTGCGGGGCCAGCACGAAGTTGCTGATCCGCGTGCCGCGGGCCCGGTTGACCCGCTCCATGGCCAGCGTGGCCTGCCGCTCGGCGAGCAGATCCGCTCGCCCTTGCCGAGGAACTCGATGACCGGGGCCTGGCCCTCGAAGCCGACCACGCGGATCAGGTCGCGGAGGTCGTAGCGGTAGAGCCCGGAAGAGGTGGTCGGCAGTACGAAGTATTCGCCGCCCTCCTCCAGCTCGTGGCTGCGCAGCGGGCGCGTCTTCCCGGCGAGGGCGTCGTCGATGTCGCCGGCGGGGACGAATTCGTAGAAGTGTCCGCCCGCGTCGAGGATGCCGGCGGCGGTGCTGTCGGCGACGGGCACGCTGATCCGCCCCTCGCTGGCCAGCAGCCCGATGTCGCGCACCGGGACCGCGCCGAAATACCCGGGCAGGTCGCCCAGGTGGAGCCCCATGGTCCCGCCGGTCCAGTTGGCCAGAAACTCCAGGTGCCAGTAATGCATGGGCAGCAGCCGTCCGTGCCGGGTGGCCAGCCGGTCCAGCCGGGCGGCCTCTTCGCGGTCGGGCTTGAGCCGCGGGGCCAGCGCCGCCCGCACCTCCGCGGGCACGTCCAGCGAACCATCCAGCGTGCCGTCGCGCACGTCGCGGATGATCCGTTGGGCATGCGTTTCGGCGGTCCGGGCCAGCTTGAGCTGGGTCGCCGGGCTGGCGGTGATCATAAAGGCCACGTCCGACGGCACGCCGCATGATGGTGTAGTACTTCGCGGCCGGGTCGCTGATCCGGGCGACGCATTCCGGCGCGACGTAGTAGCGCCGGACCAGCCGCTTCTGGGTGGCGGCCATGAGCCCGGTGATGGCGCCGCAGGGGATGCCCGCGGGGCTGCGCGCTTCGTCCATCCGCGAGGTGACCTGGCAGATGCCGCGGAGGAAAGCCGCCGGGTGGTCGAGCAGGGCCTTGATGCCGAAGACATTCCAGCCGCGGCGGTATTCAGCCAGAAACGACGTGGTCACCGGGATGTACTTGGGTTCATCGACCGTGCCGCTGGTCATGGCGAACATCAGCACCCGCTCGCCGGAGCCGAACATGGCGCCGGTTTCGCCGTTCATGACCCGGCGGATGTAGGGGAGGTGATCCTCGTAGCGCATCACCGGCACCCGCCGGGCGAAATCGGCCGCCGAGCGGATGGCGTCGAAATGATGATCGCGCCCGAACGCCGAATCGGCATGGCGGCGGATCCTGGCCAGCAGCACCCGCTCCTGCAGGGCGGTGGCGTCGGCGATCTCGCGCTGGAAGCGGCGATAGGTGGACTGGGCGTGATGCCGGGCGGCCACGAACATCAGTCGGTCGGAAAGCGTCGGTCGTCGCCGCATGCCGGCATTGTAGGACCTGAGGGCGTGCGCATCCAAACCCGGACGCTTCACCCCGACGTGGCATAAGTCGAGCATCCAACTGGCGAGAATTGAGCATGGCGAATTGAGAAAGGGGGAGGGGGGATGGCCGGTTGTTCGGCGGTGGCTTCGATTGGCTTCGATCTCGCGGTGCGCGGCCG
>CAYVVX010000608.1:0-3836 GCA_964455315.1 uncultured Planctomycetales bacterium
AAGAACGCCTTCCTGCCGGTGCTGAGCTTCCTGGGCCCGGCCGCGGCCGCGGTCCTGACCGGCTCGTTCGTGGTCGAAAAGGTGTTCAACGTGCCGGGGCTGGGGACGCATTTCGTCCAGAGCGTGCTTAACAAGGATCAGATGCTCATCCTGGCGGTGGTGGTGGTGTACAGCGGCGTGATCGTGGCCTTCAACCTGGCCATCGACATCGCCTACGGCTGGTTCGATCCGCGCATCGGGGTGGAGGGAGCATGAGCGCGACGACCGTCGATGCCGTGATGCCCTCGTCCGGCGGGCTGCTCAGCCGGCGATGGCGAACCTTCCGCCGCAACCGGCTGGCCATCGCGAGCCTGGGCGTGGTCAGCGTGATCCTGGCTACCTGCCTGGTCACGCTGCCCTCGTCGATGGGGCTCTACGATCAGCAGAGTCTCGCCGAGGCCCGCCAACCTCCGGCCGACGCCGGGCCGATGGGCACCGACTTGCTGGGCCGACCGGTATGGGCCCGCTGCCTGTTCGGCGGGATCATCAGTCTGACCGTCGGGCTGGCGGCCGCGGGCATGTCGGTGACGGTGGGCGTGACCTGGGGGGCGGTCGCAGGTCTGACCGGCGGGCGGGTGGACGCGTTCATGATGCGGCTGGTGGACATCCTCTACGGGCTTCCCTATATTCTGCTGGTCATCCTCATCAAGATCGGATGTGAACAGCCGCTCCGAGACGTGATGGAACACCTGGTGTCTCCCCGCAACGCTCCCCAAGTCGCGAACGTCGTCATTCTGTTTCTGGCCATTGGTGCGGTAAGCTGGCTGACCATGGCCAGGGTGATTCGCGGGCAGGTGCTCTCGCTCAAGGCCCAGCCGTTCGTAGAGGCGGCGCGGGCCTGCGGTGTTTCGACGGGCGGCATCCTGCTGCGACACCTGCTGCCCAACCTCGTCGGCCCGATCATCGTCTATGCCACGCTGACCGTGCCGCAGGCGATCCTGCAGGAGTCGTTCCTGAGCTTCCTCGGCCTCGGCATCCAGCCGCCGGTGCCGAGCTGGGGGAACCTGGCGGCCGAGGGCGTGACCGCGATCAACAACGTGGAAAGCTTCTGGTGGATGCTGCTGTTTCCGTGCGGGCTGCTCAGCGTGACGCTGCTGAGCCTGAACTTCGTGGGTGACGGGCTGCGCGACGCGTTCGATCCACGCGGAGGGGCGCGGGCATGAAGAGCTTCCTGATCATCGCCGGGGTGGTGGTGGTGTTCCTGGTGATCTCGCCGGTGGTGTGGCTGTCGACCCGGATGGAGGATCAGTTCGAGGGCAAGAGCGTTCTGCGCGTTTCCTATCCCGAGAAGATCAAGACGCTCGATCCGGTGCTGTGCGGCGACACGATCAGCGCGGTGATGCAGACCAACGTGTACGAGCCGCTGTACACCTATCACTACCTCAAGCGCCCGGTCGAGGTGGTGCCGCTGGTCGCTGACGCGCTGCCCGAGGTCTCCGACGACGGGCTGACCTATACCATGCGGATTCAGCCGGGCGTCAAGTACGCGGTGAACCCCTGCTTCGGCGTGGGCAGCGATGGCAGGCCCGGCACCCGCGACGTCACCGCCCATGACTTCGTGCTCGGATTCAAGCGGGTGGCCGACAGCCACATGCTCAGCCCGATGGCATGGTCATTTCTCAGCGACCGGGTGGTCGGCGGCAACGCGTTTCACGAGCGGACCAAGGACTACGCCGAGGGAGATTTCTCCCGTTACAAGCTGGACATCGAGGGGGTCAAGGCGCTGGATGATCTGACCCTGCGCGTGCAGCTTACCGAACCCTTTCCCGCTTTCATCTTCGTCCTGGCAATGCACAGTTTCACGGCCTGTCCGCCGGAGCTGATCGCCTACCATCTTGAGCGCACGCCGCTGTATACATGGGACCGCAAGACCAACCAGTGTAAACGCGCCGCGAACGGCGGCGCGAGCATCCCCATGACCGAGCGGACAGCGCAGATCAACGCCCCGGAGCAGGCCGTCGCCACCGGGCCTTACACCATCACCCGCTGGGAACGGGGCAAAGGTATCCTGTTCGAGCGCAATCCGCTGTACAGCCACGAGACCTATCCAACCGAGGGCGAAGCCTCCGACCAGGCCAACGGATTGCTGGCCGATGCGGGCCGGCCCCTGCCCTTCATCGACGTGCTGGACTACCAGTGCATCACCCAGGACTACGCCATGTGGCTTCAGTTCCTGAGCGGCAAGCTGGACGTGAGCGGGATTCCGCGGGACGTGTTCGAGCAGGTGATCAATCCCGATCGCGGACTGAGCCAGAAATGGCGCGACAAGGGCATCCGCCTGGTGGTCTACGAGGATCCCAGCGTTTACTGGTTCGGATTCAACATGCAGGATCCGGTGCTCAAGGCCAGCCCGTCGCTGCGTCAGGCCATGTGCCTGGCATACGATGTGGATACCTACATCGACGTGCTGTTCAACGGCCGGGGCAAGCGCGCGGTCAACACGCTGCCTTCGTCGTTCCCGGTGTTCGAGGAGGCCGGCCCCGGGCCCTACTACCGGTATGATCTGAAGGCGGCCAGGGAAAAACTGGAAATCGCGAAGGAAGAGCTGCGCAAGGCGGGGCTGCTGACCCCCGAAGGCAGGATTCCGCCCATCACCATCGACCTGGGTGGGCAGGACTCGACCGCCCGGCGACAGGGCGAGTTTTCGCAGCAGCAGTTCGAGGCGGCGGGCATCCCCGTCAAGATCGAACTGAACGACTGGCCGACGCTTCAGCAGAAGGTGCACAACAAGCAGGTGCAGGCCTACGCGATGGGCTGGCATGCGGACTATCCCGACCCGGAGAATTTTCTGCAGCTCTACTACGGTCCCAACATCGACAAGGGCACCAACAGCACCAATTACAGCAACCCCGAATTCGACCGCCTGTACGAGAAGATCATCGTCATGCCGGACTCGCCGGAGCGTCGCGAGATGTGCATGAGAATGGTGCGGATGCTGAGCGAGGACGTACCGGTGCTGCTGCTGCTGGAGCCGAGGATGTTCGCCCTGCCCTACGACTACGTGGGCAACTACAAGCGGCACCCGATCGGTTACGGCATGACCAAGTACTACCGCATCGACGAGGATCGTCGCCGTGAACTGGCGGGGGGGAGCTAGGTCATGGGCGCCTACATTCTCCGCCGGCTCATCCAGGCGGTGTTCACCATCCTGGGCGTGATGCTGATCACGTTCCTGCTCTTCCGGGTCATCGCCGGGGATGTCGCGGCCGCGTTCCTGGGGCCCAAGGCGCCGCTTTCGCAGAAGCTCGACTGGCTGCACAAGTTCGGCTACGACAAGCCGCTGTTCTGGAACACCGGCGTCGCCGTTCACCAGATGAACGTTCCTGAAGGCGAACCGCTGCGCACGCTGCGGCTGTCGGTGAGCGATCCGCTGCGCGTCACCATCGACGGAGCGCCGGCGGACCTCACGGAGGGCGTGACCGTCAAGCAGTGGATGCCGCCTCAGACCGCTCCGGCGGGCGGCGCCCCCGGTGTCCCGGCGCGAGCCGCCCGACGCGGGCAGATCACTTATGAGATCCAGCCGGGCAGCAACCACAAGTTCGTCGTCGAAACGGGCGAAGCCTTCTATGAAACCCAGTTCTTCCAGTACATCCGCGATACGGTGACCTTCAACACCCGCAGCCTGGAGAACAACCTGGAGCTGTACAAGATCATCGCTGCGCGGGCACCGTACAGCCTGGCGCTGACCGTGCCGATCATGGCGCTGGACTGGGCCCTGGCCCTGATTCTGGCCACCCTGGTGGCGTACTACCACCGGACCTGGATCGACCACGTGGGCGTGTTCCTGACCGTACTGG
>CAYVVX010000609.1:0-3830 GCA_964455315.1 uncultured Planctomycetales bacterium
GATCATCGATGGCTGCCTGCGCTACCTTCGCACCGGCATCGCCAATCACCTCTTCGTGTTCGGCAGCAGGGGCTGCGGTAAGACGCTGATGGTCAGGTTCCTGCAACAGCAGCTCGCCGAGCGCGAGTCGGCCGCGATGCTCTACGTCAACTGCCGGCAGCACAACACCAGCTTCAAGATCCTGGCCCACCTGCTCGGCGTCCGGCCACGGGGCACGTCGCTGGCCGAGCTGTGGCGCCGGTTCTGCGATGGCTATGCGGGGCGGCTGATCCTCATCCTCGATGAGGTGGACCTGCTCTCCGAGAAGGATCGCCACAAGGACATCCTCTACCTGCTGGCCCGCTCGGAGCGCAACCCGATGGCCATCCTGCTCAGCAACCATCCCAAGTTCCTCAGCCGGCTGGACGAGAGCATCCGCTCGTCGCTGCAGCCCGAGGTGATCTTCTTCCGCAACTACGACGCCAATGAGGTGGCCGCCATCCTTCGTGACCGCGCGAGGTTGGGCCTTCATGACCACCCGTCCGGGCTGGTCGACCAGGTCGCGGCGCTGACCGTGCGGTCCACGAACGCCGACGTGCGCGTGGCCATCAAGACGCTGTACTACGCCGCGCTGGAGCAGACCGCCGACATCAAGCCGCTCTTCGACCGTGCCCGCCGCGACCTCACCAGTGACGTGCTCACCGACCTGAACGGCCGCAACCTGCTCATCCTCAAGGCCGCCGCCGACACGTCCGAGCCGTTCGTCAAGGCCGTCTACGACCACTACTGCCGTTTGAGCCTTGAGCAGCACGAGGAGCCGTTCTCGTACATGTACTTCTACACCAGCCTGTCTTACCTGCAGAGCATCGGCCTGATCCTGCTGCTGTCCACCAAGGTGGGGCGCACCTACACCAACCGCATCCAGGTGCTGTTTGACCGGGAACTGTTCGAGGGAATCTGGCGGGGACGGTATGGGTGAGTTGAAAGCGTGGCCTCGAAGCATGGGCATCGGTTGTTCATGGAGCTGAAGCGTGTTGGGAATCTCCACCCTATGCCCGCACAGAACGGACAATTGAATGGATCGAGGGGTTCATCTGGAACATCGCCGACGAAGTGCTCCGCGACGTCCATGTCCGCGGCAAGTACCGGGCGGGCATCCTACCTATGACCATCATTCGTCGACTCGACGCCATACTCGACACCGAGTCAGGCTGCTGACTTATCAGCTTCCCGATGGCTATTGCTGCACCCAGTCTTCTGGCACTAGCTTCCGTCCACCGCGCCAACGCTCCACAACACATTCTTGGAACCAAGGTTCTGCAATATCTGCATGGTCCGTCATGATGATCTGGAGTCCGCCATTTAGCGGATCGAGAACATCCCTCACAATGCGGTACATCTGGGCAACGGCCTGGCGGTCGTCGTCTTCCGTCTCGCCGGGGCCTGTCACTACATCCGGGTCCTGAGGGAAGTACACCTGTGACGGCTGGTCAACGAAGAGGAACCGGGGGACGGGCCGTTGCTTCGTGACGAACCACCGATGCAACGCCAGATGGGCTATCAGGTGATAGCCGACCCAGTTCGCCCCGCTGCCCATGCGCTCCATCGGCACGGGGCCTTCATCGGTGTCAGCCACTACCGTCAATCGTTTGGGGTCCAACCGAAGAGGAGAGTCTGCGAACTCCAGGTTGAGACCTCGTGCCCACTCCGACATGTCCTGCGTCATGCGGCCGATGAAGGACTGCATGCGTTCCTCTATTGCCTCATCGCTCAGCTCGTCCGCGAGAGCGTCCGCCTCGCCTCTCAATCGCTCGATCTCTTGTCGCAGCGCGCTGTCATCCGCAGCCTCGGGCAAGCTTTCCAAGTAGAGGGCCACTCGTCCAAGGACGTACGAACGACGCGCAAATCCATCACGAATGCGTTCGATCTCAGCATTCGTCCGCTGCAGTGCATCCAACGCTTCTCTGTTCTCGCGTAGTCGCGTCTTGACGCCATCGAGCCGTTCACGCAGCGTGAGCAGAACCTCGTCCATCTGCGGAGACCGTTCCTGGACAGAACGCACCTCCTGAGATAGTCGCTCGATCGCAGAGGAAAATTGCCCAACACCGGGCAAGGCGTCTTGCGGCAGCGACGTCTGGCAGAACGGGCACACGTGATTCGAGTCTTCGCCACCATCCTCAAACAGCTCAATGCTCTTCAACCGGGCGACCTGGGCCGAACCCTCTGTTGTGAAGCCGTCACGATCAGCCGACAACGCCTGAGCGGCCTCCAATTGCGTCTTCACCGACCCCAGTTCCTCGGTCAAACGAGTCCTCTCCTCTTGCAACTGCCGGAATTGATCACCAGCCCCCGCAAGGGCCTGCTCCTGCTCAACGGGCTGACGTTGCACCTCTCGGAGCAACTCAACGCATGTCTCCCATGATTCAGGCAAGCCTTCCGCCCGATGGAGACCGAGATCGCGTGCTTCCGCAAGAAGACTATGTGCTCGCGTCACACCCGTACCACGAATGACATCGAGTTCCGCCAACTTCTTCTCGGCGGACTTCAGATCGCGCCGAAGCTGCCGAAGCCTCTGCATCTTCGCAACGTGCTCATCCGTCACCGCACCGAGGAAGTATGGCAGCACGTCCTTGATCGCCTGCGGAACAAAGGGTTCGCTCTGCTTGTGAAACAGGTGACGCTGGCTGATGACCTCGCTCTGCTGCTGAAAACAGAAGAAGAGGGCATGACGAATGTTCGCGGAAAGCGCAGCTCTCGTTTGAGCCAGTGGCGGTTCATGAACGTTGGCGCGAATTCCGGCGTGCGCGGTAAGCAAGCCCTCCAGCGCCTTTGGGTTTGTCGTCTGCCGGAGCTCAGCGTACTCAGGCACGTCGATGTTCGCCCCGACGGAGTAGTAGACGTCTGACGATGCTTGGGCACCATTACTGGGAAGCCTACGCGCGATGAAGACCTGGCCTTCGGGAACGCTCAACCGCACCCCAACCCATTCCACCGCTCGGCGGATCACGCCTTCGGGTATCCGGCACTCGCTGCTTCCCATACAGTAGTCGACGATCTCAATTAACGCGGTCTTGCCCGTCTTCGAGGCACCCGTGATGATGTTGAGTTGTCCGGACCGCAGCGATAAAACTCGTCGTTGCTGCTTGACGCCGTAAAGCACGATGTCCAGTATCTGGAAGCTCATGGTTGGATTCCCCAAAGTGCCATCACCGTTGCCGGTGAGCCCGCCGCTGCCAGCCACTTGCCCACGAATATCGCCTTCATGACGCAGTCTTTCGGTTCGGCCTCCAGCGACTGATACGACCTCCGCAGGGCGGCTTCCGTTCTGTCAGTCGCAAGCGAGGCGTCATCTTGCACCGCAAACCACGCTCGGCTGCCGCCAAAGAGGATGGCTTCACGAGTAAACGGCTTCAGCGAGATAAGGCGCTCGTGAAACAGCACGCGTGCTGACGCGTTGTCCTGAATCCACATGGGCAGCGATGTGCGGCGGTCGCGAGGAAGCAACTCTCTCGTTGGCTTGTGAAGTGTGATTGGGAGGATCATGTAGGCCAGCCCGAGGGGAAGACCGCTGTTGGCCTGCGCCTGGTAACCAGCGATGGCGGCAGTCATGCCCAAACAGCAAAACGCGGGGTTGAGGAGATTGGCCTCTTCGTGAGGTCGTTGAGTCCACACGGTCATTGGCGCATCTCCTCCGCTACCGGCTCAAGCAGGCGGCGAAGGCGAGCCTCAAACTCGGGATGCCAACCGATCTTCAGGTCATCGGCGAGAATGTGGTACGAGCCCCGGGCTACGAACCCATCTTGGCACTGCGGGCGAATGCGAGGTAGGTCGCCGGTCTCGATCCACTTGTA
>CAYVVX010000610.1:0-3826 GCA_964455315.1 uncultured Planctomycetales bacterium
CATACTTTTTTTCGCGCACAACGAAGCCACCAAAACCGCGTTTCCACCCACGCCAACGCGGTTTTCACCCCCATGACCCCCCGAAGACGAACCCAATCGAAGCCATCCTCCCCGCCGAACCGCGCAACTCACAACCCCTTTTCCCAACCGCGTTGTCCCCTCCGCCCCGCCCCGATATCATGCCTCAAACCCGTTGCATGGACCGCAGTTCCCGCGGCGAATGGATGCCCGCATGCCCCGCATACAGCTTCTCTCCGATCTCCTGGTCAACAAGATCGCCGCCGGCGAGGTCATCGAACGACCCGCCAGCGTGGTCAAGGAACTCATCGAAAACAGCCTTGACGCCGGCGCCACCCGCATCGAGATCCACATCGAACGCGGCGGGCGCAGGCTCATCCGCGTGGTCGACAACGGCTCCGGCATGGGCTCCGAGGACCTGGCCCTCTCCGTCCGCCCCCACGCCACCAGCAAGATCACCCGCGAGGAGGATCTCTTCGCCATTCAGACCATGGGCTTCCGCGGCGAAGCCCTGCCCAGCATCGGCGCCGTCTCCCAGCTCAAGGTCATCTCCCGCACCGCCGACGCCGACGCCGGGCACCAGATCGCGGTCTGCGGCGACCGCGTCGAACCGCTCACCGCGGCGTCCGCGCCATGCGGCAGCACCGTCGAAGTCCGCGAGCTGTTCTTCAACGTCCCCGCCCGCCAGAAGTTCCTCCGCACCGACCCCACCGAGATGGGCCACATCACCGAGCAGCTCGCCCGCATCGCCCTGGTCCACCCCCACGTGGAGTTCCGCCTCACCCACAACGACCGCGTCGTCCACCACCTTCGCGCGTCCGAGGGCATGCGCCGCCGCATCGGCGACTTCTTCGGCCACGACCTGGCCGACACCCTGCTGGAGATCCGCCGCGCCGACCGCGGGCTCACCCTCAGCGGGTTCGCCGCCCTGCCGGCCGACAGCCGCTCCACCACCAAGTGGCAGTATCTCTTCCTCAACGGGCGGTACATCCGCGACCGCTTCGTCGCCCACGCCATCCGCGAAGCCTACCGCGGGCTCATCGAGGCCCATCGCTATCCGGTGGTGTTCCTGGCCATGCAGATCGACCCCGCGGCCGTGGACGTGAACGTGCATCCGACCAAGATGGAGGTCCGCTGGCGCGATTCCAACCTGCTCTACTCGCAGATCCTCTCCGCCCTGCGCGACCGGTTCCTCAACGCCGACCTGACCCCCGCGCTCCAGCCGGGCCGCCGCGGGCCGCTGGTGCTGCCGGTCGGCGAGGAGGGTTCCGAGGATGCCGGGGCGACCGACACCGGCACCCCGACCCTGCCGCTCCGCGGTGCCGACGCCGGTACATCGGATTCGGGCGAACTGAGCGAGGAGGACGCCGCCGCCCGCCGGGAGCGCATCCGCACCTCCATCGCCGACTTCTTCAAGCGAGCCCAGCCGGTCGGCGGCGGCGCCGAGCCGCGGCCCTATCAGCCCTTCCCTGGCGCCTTCCGCCGCGAGACCGGCCCGCGCTCCGCCGACCTCATCGCGAACCAGGACCGGGCCGCCGGCGGAAGCCCCTCAGACGAAGTGAATGCCCGTGCCGCAGCGGAAGACGATGCCGGTGTCTTCGCCGCCCGCGCCGCGTCCGGCGAGCCTTTTCCGGCCCGCCCCGACCGCGTCCTGCAGGTCCACCGCACCTACCTCGTCGCCGAGACCGAGGACGGCCTGCTGATCATCGACCAGCACGCCCTTCACGAGCGCATCCTCTTCGAACAGCTCGCCGCCCAGGTGGCCCGCGGACCGCTCGAATCCCAGCGCATGCTCATCCCCGACACGCTGGACGTCTCCCCCGACCAGATGAGCGTGCTGGACAACTACGACGACGCCCTCAAACAGCTCGGCTTCGAGCTGACCCCCTACGGGCCCGGCACCGTCGCCATCCACGCCGCCCCCACTCTGCTGCGCGACGACCGCATGCGCGACTTCCTCCGCGACCTGCTGGACAAGCTCGCCGTCCGGGCCGGACCCGCCTCCACCGAGCTGCTCACCAACGACCTGCTCAGCATGATGGCCTGCAAGGCCGCGGTGAAGGCCGGCGACCCGCTCACCCCCGAGGAAATCCAGGCCCTCATGGCCCGCCGACACGAGGTCGAACGCTCCAGCAACTGCCCGCACGGCCGGCCCACCTCGCTGCGGCTGACCATCCGCGACCTGGAGCGCCAGTTCAAACGGGCGTGATGAGACTGCAAGACATGGGTGGGGACGGGCGCCGGGCTACGATCCGAACAGCCGCCCGCGGATTTCCGCGAACTGCGGCGCCAGCCGCGACCGCGGCCCGAGCCTGCCGCGACCGGCGCAATACGTTTCCACGGCCGCGTCGTAGTGCGCCGCCGAGATCAGCACAACTGCCGGGTCCGGCAGGGCCAGCGCGCGGGCCATCTGCCACAGTCGCCAGCGCTCCGTGAAGGACAGTCCCAGGTCGGTCGCCAGGCGCAGGCACAAGCCCATCGGGTTCGCCGCGCCGTATGTCAACTGGCGCCGCCGCTGGAGGTAGGTGGCCAGCCATCCCAGGGCCAGCACGCCGGCAAGCAGCCCGGCCACCGTGGCGATCTGCCAGCCCACCTCGGGATCGGCGGTGGTGAACCGCTCCTGGGCCCCGCGCAGGCCGGCGCCCCGTTGAGCCAGGATGGTGCCGAGAAAGAGAAACATCAGCCCGCCCCTCCCACCTGCACGGACGCGCCCTCGGATGCGCCCGCGAGCTGATCCATGAGCAGGCCCGCCCGGGTCCGCACCTGCACGTCCTGGTCCTGCCTGGACATCGCCGAGATCCGCCCGGCCAGCGCGAAGATTCCCAGCCGTTCGACCAGCCACAGCGCGCTGATTCGATGGGCTCGGCTCTCGTCCTGGAGCATGCGCAGCAGCGTCTCCGCGGCATCGCGCACCTGCAACTGCAGCAGCACCTTGACCGCGTTGGCCCGCACGCGGTTGTCCACCGACGCCAGTTTCGGCAACAGATCCTCAACCGGCACCCGGCTTCCGGGCCGATCGAGTGCTTCGACGGCATTGGCCTGCACCCGCGGATTCTCGTCGTTGAGCGCCTTGCTGAGCACGCGGCGCGTGGACCCGTCCTCCAGCGGCGCCATGGCCTTGACCGCCGCGCTGCGCACGTCGGGGTTGGGATCGTGGGCCAGTTGCACCAGTGTCCCGCGGAACCGCTCCCCCGCTGCCAGGAGCCCGATGATCCGCAGGGCTCGCACCCGCTCGCCGCTGTCACCGTTGGCCAGCATGTCGGTCATGGCCCGCTCGAACGAATTCGCATCGTCGAGCAGTTGTCGTCCCTGGCGAACCCGGCTCTCGTCATCCAACCCGTCGAACCGCCGCCAGTAACGATCGAACGGGGTCGCATCCGCGGCCGGGTCCACCGCGGACGAGCCATCGCCGTAAAGGCCCAGCAGGTCGGCCGGGCGCCAGGTCCCGGGGGCCCGCAAAGCCAGCTCCGTCCGGGCAATCCGCGACCACTCCGGGTCGCGGTCAGAGCCCATCGCCCGCAGCAGGGGGATGACCTCGTCGCCCTCGATGCGGGTCAGCCCCCAGACCACCGCCCGTTGCGTCTCGCGCGAGCCGCGCCGGTGCAGATCGCGCAGCACCTGCAGGACGAGCTGGCGGTCCAGCCCGGTCGCCGTCAGCCAGTGAACCGCCCGCTGCTGGGCCAGGTCCGACAGCTTCAGCAGCGACTCGGCGCCGCTGTCCAGGCAGTTCATCTCCCGGATGGTCGCGGCCGCCCGGCGTGTCTTCGCCTGGACCAGGCGCCAGCCCTGCCGCATCCACACCTCCAGG
>CAYVVX010000611.1:0-3092 GCA_964455315.1 uncultured Planctomycetales bacterium
CATGTGGACCGGTGAGCCGCTGCCGGTCGAGATCGAGCCGGCGCCGACGCTGCCCGGCGGCGCCTACGTCCATTCCGGCGCCCTGGTCATCGAGGCCGTCGCCATCGGCGCCGACTCGGCCATCTCCCGCATCGTCCGGCTGGTTGAGGAGGCTCAGACCAGCAAGCCCGGCCGCCAGCGCGTCGCCGACCGCGTGGCCGGCGTGTTCGTGCCCATCGCCGCGGGCGCGGCGGTGTTTACCCTGGCCGGATGGCTCATCGCCGGCGGCAGCGCCAACCTCGCACCGGCCATCCAGGCCATGGTCGCGGTCCTGGTCATCGCCTGCCCCTGCGCGATGGGGCTGGCCACGCCGACCGCGGTGATGGTCGCCACCGGCACGGCCGCGCTGCGCGGCATCATCGTCCGCGACGCCGCCGCCCTCGAACGCGCCGGGCGGGCGCACACCGTCCTGCTGGACAAGACCGGTACACTGACCAGCGGCAAGCCGCGCGTGACCACGATCGCCCCATCGGCCGGGACGGACCCGCACACGCTGCTGCGCCTGGCCGCTTCCGCGGAGCAGTTTTCCCCCCACCCGCTGGCGGCGGCGATCGTGATGCGGGCCCGGGAGGACGGCATTGTCCTCGCCGACCCGGAGAGCTACGAGGCCTTCGCCGGCCTGGGTGTGGCGGCGACGATGGAAGGCGCGGAGGTGCTGGTCGGCAGCGAGCGGTTCCTGCGCGAGCGGCTGCCCGGAACCGCGGAAATCACTGTAACGGAGCATCCGGAGAACCAACCCGGCACGATCGTGTGCGTGGCACGCGGCGGTGCGTACCTGGGCCACCTCCTCCTGGAAGACACCCTCCGCCCCGCCGCGCCCGAGGTGATCGCCCGGCTCAAGGCCATCAACGTCCACCCGGTCCTGGTCACCGGTGATCAGCCCTCGGCCGCACGGGCGGTCGCCCGGGCGGTGGGCATCGCGGAGGTCGAAGCGGGGGTCAGCCCCGAGGGCAAGCTCGACCTGGTCCGGGCCCTGCGGCGGCAGGGGCAGGGCGTCATCATGGTCGGGGACGGCATTAACGACGCGCCGGCGCTGGCCGAAGCCGACGTGGGCATCGCCATGGGCGGCGGCACCGAGGTGGCCGCCGAGACCGCCCCCATCATTCTGACCGGCGACCGCATCGAATTGCTCCCCGACGCGATGCTGCTGGCCCGCCGCTCGGTCCGCATCATCCACCAGAACCTGTTCTGGGCCTTCGCCTACAACGCCGTGGCCATCCCGCTGGCGGCGGCCGGCATCCTCCCGCCGGGCTACGCGGCCGCGGCCATGATGTTGAGCAGCATCACCGTAGTCCTGAACGCGCTGCGGCTGCGGAGATCGCCGCGATAGGGCGCTCCTGGACCGCTCCGGGAGGCCGATCCCGCGAAGCCGGCGGCATGGGACCCGGACCCATCGCTTCCCCCTCCCCTTGGCGCCCCCCCGCCAACCGGATACGCTTTCACCCATGAGGAGCTTCGGCACCCGCATCCTGAACCCCCTGCCCACGTGGGCCCCCGGTCTGCCCATCGCTATTATTACCATCACGATCCGCGGGTAGGCCCGTTTCGACGAGACGAAACCAGGAGCCCTGCCCGGTAGAACGGCAGGGCTTTTTTTGTTTGATCGAGGATTCAGCGAGTATCACCCATGCCCAACGCACGACAACGCGTGGAGATCTACGACACCACCCTTCGCGACGGCACGCAGGCTGAGAAAGTCAGCCTCAGCCTGCAGGACAAGCTGCTCATCGCCGCCAAGCTTGATGAGCTGGGCGTCGACTACATCGAAGGCGGCTACCCGCTGAGCAACGAGAAGGATGTCGCCTTCTTCACCGAGGTCCGGGGGATCAAGTTGCGCCACGCCCGCATCGTCTCCTTCGGCATGACCCGCCGCCCGGGTCTCAAGGCGGACAAGGACGAGGGCATGAAGGCACTGATCGCCGCGAAGACGCCGGCCATCACCATCGTCGGTAAGACCTGGGATCTGCACGTCCGCGAGGTGCTCCGCATCAGCGAGGAAGAGAACCTGGCCATGATCGCCGACTCGATCCGCTTCTGCCGCAAGCAGGGCCGCGAGGTCATCTACGACGCCGAGCACTTCTTCGACGGCTACGAGGCCAACCCGGCGTACGCGCTGAGGACGATCCTCGCGGCCCAGGATGCCGGCGCCCGCTGCCTGGTGCTGTGCGACACCAACGGCGGCTCGCTGCCCGAGCGGGTGGGCGAGTTCATCGACGACATTCGCCCGCATATCTCCGCCGACATCGGCATTCACACCCACAACGATGCCGGACTGGCCGTCGCCAACACGCTGGCCGCCGTCCGACACGGCGCCACCCATGCCCAGGGCACCATCAACGGCATCGGCGAACGCTGCGGCAACGTGGACCTGACCACCGTCGTTGCGAATCTGTCCATCAAGCTCAACCACGACGTGCTCACTCCGGACGGACTGCGCCAGCTCACCGAGGTCAGCCGCTACGTCTACGAGGTCGCCAACCTCATCCCCGCCGACAACCAGCCCTACGTCGGCGTCTCCGCCTTCGCCCACAAGGGCGGCATGCACGTCCATGCCGTCCGCCGCGTGGCCCGCAGCTACGAACACGCCAACCCCGAACTGGTCGGCAACTCCCGCCGCATCCTGGTCAGCGAGTTGAGCGGTGCCAGCGGTGTGGCCGCCAAGATCGGGCGAAAGCTGGACATCGAGAAGGACAAGGATCTCCAGCGCAAGCTGCTCCGCCGGATGCAGGAGCGCGAGAACCAGGGCTACGTCTACGAATCCGCCGAGGCCAGCTTCGAGCTGCTCTGCCGCAAGGAACTGGGCCAGTACAAGCCGTTCTGGGAGCTGGATCACTGGCGGGCGGCCGCGCTGCGCTCGGCGGATCAGAAGGAGCCCAACACCGAGGTGATCGTCAAACTGCGGATCAACGGCTGCCTGGAACACCAGGTGGCCGAGGGACACGGGCCGGTCGACGCGATGGCCACCGCGCTGATCCGGGCCTTGAAGCCGCACTACCCCGGCATCGAGCGCATCCGGCTCATCGACTACAAGGTCAGGGTCATCAATCCGCGGG
>CAYVVX010000611.1:3102-3804 GCA_964455315.1 uncultured Planctomycetales bacterium
CACCATCGAGTTCCGCGACGAGCAGACCCACGAACTGTTCGGCACGGTGGGCGTCAGCGAGAACATCATCGAAGCGTCGTGGCTGGCGCTGGTGGATGGCTTTGAATACAAGCTGACCAACGACCGGCCGCGGACCCCCGGAAAGGCCCGTGCCAGGCGCAAGAAGTCGAAGTCGTAAGAAGGCCTGGAATCAACCGGGCTGCGGCAGCGGCCTGGGGCTCAACTCCGGCTCGTCGCCCAGGCGCTCCTGCCGCTCCGAAGGCGGCGCGGCCCCGGGAGGCGGCGGCACGGACGGCTGGTACTCCGGCACCACCGTCTGGAGGGCATCGCGAAGCTGCGCGGCCGTCGCATGGTCCATGGCCGACTGCAGCCGGCTGATACCCTCGCATACCCGGGCGAAGTCCTCCGGGCGTTTCTTGATGATGCCGATCTTGGGGTGGGCCGTGCGGCTCACGCCCTCGCCGTCGATGGATAGCTCCTCGAACAGTTTCTCGCCGGGGCGGATGCCGCTGTAAACCAGTTCGATGTCGATGCCGGGCCGCAAGCCGCTGAGCGTGATCAGGTCGGTGGCCAGATCCTTGATCTTCACCGGCTCGCCCATGTCCAGCAGGAAGATTTCACCGCCGACACCCATGGCGCCGGCCTGGAGAACGAGCTGGGCCGCCTCCGGAATGGTCATGAAGTAGCGGGTCATCTCGTGGT
>CAYVVX010000612.1:0-3791 GCA_964455315.1 uncultured Planctomycetales bacterium
TCCGTGTCACCGAATGCAACGGCAACGGCATCCTGGATGTCTGCGAACTCCCCTGCATGGACTGGTGCCCCGATCCCACCTGTCCGGACCCGGTCACCTGCGCGAACTCCTGCGACGCCTCGGTGTTCGCCACCGACGAGCATCGCCCGGTCCGGCTCAAGTGCGTGCCCTCCCCCAGCTTCTGTTCCACGCTCTACCCCGGTGGCGTCTGCGGGCAGGGCAACGACTGCAATGGCAACCTCAAGCCCGACGACTGCGACATTGCCGACGGCACCAGCGCCGACTGCAACGAGGACGGCATTCCCGACGAATGCCAGAACATGGCCACCTGGATCGCCGGCGACGGCTCATGGCACGACCCCCAGAACTGGGATACCGGAATGGTGCCTCAGGACGGCCAGTTTGTCTGCATCGACAACCCCGACGACGACATCACCGTCACCTACACCGCCGGCACCACCAACATCTGGCAGCTCTCCTGTCACGAGAGCCTGGACCTCCGCGAAACCTCAACCAACCATCAACTCAACATCCAGGCGGCGTCCTTCATCCGCGGCGATCTCACCGTCGGCGGCCGGGACGGCAACCGCATCACCAACGCCAACACGCTGACCGTCGACGGTCTCTTCCGCGCCACCGGCCGCTACTGGCTCATGGGTGGTGGTGACATCGTCGTCAAGGGCGGCATCTCCGTCACCGGATCGTACTCCCTGTTTGATGGCAAGGATCTCTACCTCACCGACAACAGCGATGCCCTCGCCACCGCTTCGCTCACCATGAACGCCGGCACCGCCATGCGCATCGAGCCGGGCTCCACCTACGAGTACAAGGGCAACTTCAGCGTCGCCACCGGCTCCAACGGGCAGTTCCGCGTCGACGGCAGCTTCCTGCGCAGCGAAGGCACCGGTCAGACCACGCTCGGTGCCTCCGTGCTGAACAACGGCCTCATGCGCAACCAGGTCGAGACGCTGGCCATCACCGCCGGCGGGACCCACACCGGAACGCTGTTGGGCGACCCCGGCACCTCGCTGCTTCTCGACGGGAATCATACCTTCGAAGAGACCTCCAGCCTGACCGCGGACAATCTCGAGCTTCGGACCGCATCGACCAGTCTCTTCCGGGGCGCCGTTGATATCGCCGGCACCCTCAAGCTCGACTTCGGCGGCAGCGGGACGTTCACGAACGAGGCGGACGTCGCCAGCTACGGACAACACTTCTTCGCCCGACAGGGATCGATTCACTTCGAGGCGCCCTCCGCGGCCGCCATCGACTTCGACACCGCGACCATTGGCGAAGGCTTTATCTACTGCGGCAATCCGTACTTCGACACCGGGGAAACGTTCGTGATGAACTCGCTCCTCTTCGTGTGCGGCACCATCAACGGCGCCGACCCGATCACGATCAACGATTCCTTCATCTGGACCGGCTCAGGCAGCCTCCACCCCGGGGGCGACGTCACCTGTAACGGCCCGGTCACCATCCAGGCCTCCAGCAGCCAGCGGAATTGTTCGCGAATCCTCAACAACACCGCGCACGCCACGTTCCTGGGTTCGTTTACACCTTCGGGCTCCGGGCGCTTCATCAACACGGCGACCGGCACGGTCGATCTGCAGGGCAACGTCGGGTTGACCGGCGGACAGTCGACCAACAACGGAACCATCACCAAGACCGCCGGTACGGGCCAATCGACGCTGGCCGGCATGACCAACAACGGGCTGATCCACGCCCAATTGGGTGAGATCTACTTCTACTTCGGCGGCCAGAACAACGGCGATATCCTCGGCGATCCGGGCACACTGCTGTCGTTCAACAACGCGCACGAGATGTTGCCCGGCTCGAGCCTGACCGCCGACAACGTTGATTTCACCGGCAACACGTCCACCATCCGCGGCGATGTGAACATCGCCGGCACGCTGAGTCTGGGCAATTCCTCGTCGGGGGGCAGCGCGACGTTCACCGGCGAAGCCAACGTGACCAGCTACGGCCACACGGTACTCATCCGCTCCGGGTCTGTCCGCTTCGAAGCGCCGGTAACCGGGCCGACGCTCGACTTCGACACCGTCACCATCGGCGAAGGGAACACGAACGGCCAGACGTACTTCGACACCGGTCAGCCGGTCAACATCGATACGCTCAACCTGATGAGAGGCAACATCCAGGGCGCCGATCCGATCACGATCCACGACGCGTTCACCTGGGGCCCGGTGGGCACCATTTTCTCCGGCGGGACGATCACCTGTCGGGCGCCGTGGACGCTACAGGCCAGCAGCTCCAGCCGATCCATAGCGCGCGACTTTGTCAATCACGGCTACGGCAGCCTCTTCGGCCCCGTCAACCTCAGCAGCGCTGATTTCATCAACCAACCCGGCGCAACCGTCGACTTCAGAACCAATTCCGGCGGCTTCGGACTCACCACCACCTCTACCCTCTACAACAATAGCACGCTGCTGAAGTCCGGCGGCACCGGGTCCAGCGTCATCAACTGTCATTTCCACAACGCCGGCCTCTTTGAAGTACAGACCGGAATGGTCACCATGACCGGAAGCTATAATCTGGATCGATTGCAGACCGCCGGAATGACTGTGCTCAACGGCGGTAGCATCGAGCTGAGCAACAATGACACCTTCGATGTCGAGGGCGGTCAGGTCGCCGGCATCGGAACGTTCACCGGCAACATCAGCAACACCGGCGGCGAGGTCGTCCCCGGCCTGTCAGTCGGCACACTCACCTGTGCCGGCAACTACACCCACGGAGCGAACGCCGCGCTCAAGATCGAACTCGGCGGCCTGAACCCCGGCAGCGAGCACGACCAGTTCGTGGTCACCGGAACCGCCAGCCTCCAGGGCGGCGTGATCCATGCCGTGCCCAGCGGCGGCTTCCTCCCGCAGGTCGGCCAGCAGTTCGTCGTGCTCACCGCCGGCAGCGTCCAAGGCACGTTCGACATGGTCACCGGCCCGGGCGAGTACAGCATCACCCATAACCCGACCAACGTGGTCATCACCGTGGTTGCCCCGCCCTGCGACAGCTTCATCGGCCCCGACTTCGACCAGGATTGTGACGTGGACGGTGATGACGTGGCCGCGTTCCAGGCCTGCGCTCCCGGTCCCGCCGTACCCAACGCCGTGGGATGCGAAGCCATGGATCTCGACATCGACGGAGACGCCGACCTGACCGACTTCGCCGTCGTCCAGCGCTGCATCAGCGGAGAGGGCGTGGTGGCCGATCCGGCCTGCCTGCCGTGAGCGGCGTCGGGCTCACTCCGGCTTCTCGATCTCGTATTTCTTGACCCGGTAGCGCAGGTTGTCGCGGGAGATGCCCAGCGCCTTGGCCGCCTTGGTCTGGTTCCAGCCGGCATCCTTGAGGGCCTTCACGATCAGCGCCTTCTCATAGCCCCACAGGCTCGAATCGCGCCGCTCGACGGGGTTGTCGGCTGCGTCGCCGGCGATCTCGCGGGGCAGTTGGGTCACCTCGATCGAGTCGCCGTCGCACAGCAGCACGGCCCGCTCGACCACATTCTGCAGCTCGCGGATGTTGCCCGGCCAGTCGTAGCTGGTCAGCATGGCCATGGTCTGGTCGGAGATCGAGGGCACCGGCAGGTTGAGCTGCCGGGCGGAGAGGCGTACGAAGTGCTCGATCAGCAGGGGGATGTCCTCGCGGCGCTGGCGCAGCGGCGGGGTGCGGATGGGAAAGACGTTCAACCGGTAGTAGAGATCCTCACGGAAGGTGCCGCCCGCCATCGCTTCCTGCAGATCGCGGTTGGTGGCGGCGATGATGCGGACGTCGCAGGCGAT
>CAYVVX010000613.1:0-3789 GCA_964455315.1 uncultured Planctomycetales bacterium
GAAGCCACCGTGATCATGGATCCCAAGAGCAACTACATCTTCAACTTCCTGATCAACATGATCCCGTGGATCCTGATCTTCGCCTTCGCCTGGTTCTTCGTGTTCAGGCAGTTGCGCGGCGTCGGCGGCGGCCCCGGCGGCATGCTGGGCAACTTCGGGCGCTCGCGCCACCGGGTCACCACCCGCGAGCACACCAACGTCACCTTCAACGATGTCGCCGGCGTCGACGAAGCCAAGGACGAAGTCACCGAGATCATCGAGTTTCTCAAGAATCCCAAGCGGTTCCAGCGGCTCGGCGGGCGCATTCCCCGCGGTGTTCTGCTGGTCGGCGACCCCGGCTGCGGCAAGACCCTGCTGGCCAAGGCCATCGCCGGCGAGGCCGACGTGCCCTTCTTCAGCATCTCCGGCAGCGACTTTGTGGAGATGTTCGTGGGCGTGGGCGCCTCCCGCGTGCGCGACCTGTTCAAGCAGGCCAAGGAAAACTCCCCCTGCATCATCTTCCTCGACGAGATCGACGCGGTCGGTCGCCGCCGCGGCGCCGGCTACTCCAGCGGCGGTCACGACGAGCGCGAGCAGACGCTCAACGCCATCCTGGTCGAGATGGACGGCTTCGACACCTCTGACCAGGTCATCGTGGTCGCCGCGACCAACCGCGCCGACGTGCTCGACCCGGCGCTGGTCCGCCCGGGCCGGTTCGACCGCCAGGTGTTCGTGCCCCTGCCCGACGTGAAAGGCCGGCTGGAGATCCTGCGCGTCCACGCCCGCAAGATCAAGCTGGGCCCGGACGTGGATCTGCATCGACTGGCCCGCGGAACGCCCATGTTCAGCGGGGCCGACCTGGCCGCCATCATCAACGAGTCCGCCCTCATCGCCACCCTGGCCAACAAGGACTTCGTGGAGATGGACGATCTCGAGGAAGCCCGCGACAAGGTCCGCTGGGGCCGGGCCAAGAAGAGCCGCGTGATCGACGAGAAGGACCGGACCGCGACCGCCTATCACGAGGCCGGGCACGCGGTGACGCAGTGCCTGCTGCCCGAGGGCGATCCGCTGCACAAGGTGAGCATCATCCCCCGCGGGCCCTACGGCGGCGCCTCCTTTTCGCTTCCCGAGAAGGACCGCCACACCTACAGCACCCAGTTCATCACCGCCCGCCTGCGGATCAGTTGCGCCGGGCGGATCGCGGAGGAAATGTTCTGCGGCGACGTCAACAGCGGCGCCTCCCAGGACATCCGCCAGGCGACCGACCTGGCCCGCCGGATGGTGGTGGAGTGGGGCATGAGCGACCGGCTCGGCTTCGTCTTCTACGGTGAGGACAGCGAGCGGCGGAACATGTGGATGGATCTGCCCGGCGGGCACGAGTACTCGCAGACCACCGCCCAGGTCATCGACGAGGAGGTTCGCAAGCTCATCGACGATGCCTATGCCGATACCCGCAAGCTGCTCGAGGAGAATCGCGCCAAGGTCGAGGCCGTCGCCCAGGCGCTGATGAAGTACGAGACGCTCGACGCGGCCGAGGTTCACGCCCTCATGCGCGGCGAAAAGCTCGATCGGCCCACGCTCTCCGACCTGCTGGACAACGCCGGCAGCGCCAGCCCGCCGGCGCCCGCCAAACCGAAATCCGCCGCCCCGCGCGAGGAGCCGGAACTCGGCTCGGGTCCGCTGCCGCAGCCGGGATGATCTTCAATCGCGACCGCCGGCACCAACGCGGCGGGGGGGAATGAGACACATGGCCAACGCGGACATCGTGGTCGTCGGCATGGGCGAGCTTCCGCTCATCGTCGACTTGTTCAACGACATCTTCCGCCCCGCGCGGGAGCTGAGTTTCTTCCAGCGCCGCCTGCATGGGCGGACCAATCCGCTGATCCTGCTCGCCCAGGTGGGCGGCCGGCCGGCCGGCTTCGCGGTGGCTTACGAGAACAAGCCGCGCACCTTCTACTGCTGGCTGATCGGGGTTCTGCCCAGCCAGCGCCGCACCGGCGTGGCCTCCCAGTTGATGGAGGCGCTGGCCGCGTGGGCCCGCGAAAACGAGTACGACATCGTTCGTTTCGAGTGCTTCAACCAGCAGCGCCCCATGCTGCACCTGGCCATCAGCCAGAACTACGACATCGTCGGCATCCGCTACGACTGGAGCAGCGGCGCCAACCTGATCGTCATGGAGCACATGCTCACCGAGCCGGAGGAGGAATAGCCTCACCCGGCGCGGGCGCGGCGGCGGCGCGGACGGCTCCCCCGTAGCCTGCGGGAATTGTTTTCAAACCAAAGTCAGGATTCGATTTGCAGGCTGGCCAGCCCGATGGCCAGATCGTTGTACACGTCGAAAATCTTGTCCAGCCCGGTGACCAGGAAGACGCCCCAGACGTGCGTGCTGATGCAGCAGAGCTTGAGCTTGCGATGCCGGCTGATGGTCAGGGCCTTGCGCAGCTTGAGCAGCTTGGCGATGTTGGAGGAGTTCAGGAAGCTGACGCCGGAGAAATTCAGGACCACGTCCTGATCGCCGTTCTGCTCGACCACCTCCAGCAGACTGCGCATGTCGTCCGTGAACTGGGGATCATCCGCCAGCTCGACCAGCAGCACGTCGTCCGACCAGTTTTCGATGGGCATTTCCGCAGTCCTCCGGGTGCCGTGGAACCGCCGTGTCGTCAGCGGGCACACTCTAACCACCCGCCCGCGGGGAAGTCAATCGCCGTCCGTCCAGCGCCGGCGGCGGTGAGGGGCGGAGGAACCGTCCCCCGGCTCGCCAGGCCGTCAGGCCGGTGCCACCCGCGTCCAGGACGGCGCTCCCGGTTCCCTCCGGGAGGGATCTCCGTACGCTGGAGCCCGGCCCGCTTCGCGCAGGCTTGCCTGACCCACGTGGTGTCCCGTACTATCTTCGCGAGTCCCCCAGCCGGTCAGGCCGCTTTTTGGCCTGATTCGGGCGGCGTTGGCGCCCGCTGGGGTGGACAGACCCACCTGAGGAGGCACCCCTGATGAGGGACTGTCGGTTCCGTGCAACGCTGGCCCTGGCTACCGCCGGGCTGGCGGCGGCGTGGATGGGCTGCGGCGTGTTGAATCCGGACCTGATCGGCACCACCGCGACCTTCCCGGCGGTGCGCATGACCTCGCCGGATGGGTACATCGTGCTGATGCTGGTCAACCAGTCGGTCACCTCCACCCAGGCAACCTATGACCTGGTTCGCAACGGGGTCACGATGCAGGAGACGATCAGCTCCGGGCCGCTGAACTTTTTCGCCATCACCCTGTCCTGTGACTCCACCAGCGTCGATCTCCAGACGTTTGGCTACGCCGGAACGGACGGAGTCATCGAGATTCCGGCCAACCTGGGAGTGCTGCAGGTCGGCCAGGACATCTTTTGCGGCAGTGTGATCTCCGTCGAGGCGATCGGTACGCCGCCTGTCTTCAGCGTGGGGGTGTACTGATGAGGGCTGGGACGAGACTCATGGGCGGCATGCGGGCCGGCCGGACGGTGGGGCGCCTGCTGACCGTGCTGATCGCGGGGTTCCTGCTGGGCGGCGCCGGCGGGTGCCTTAACCCCGACCTGGTGAATTCGACGGCGGGCGGCCTGGTGCCGACGGCGCCCGGGGATACGCAGTTCCTGCTGGTATTGCTGGTCAACGACACCGATGCCTCGCTGGACGGCACCGTGAACGTGGATGACGGCGGTTCTTCCGATGCGACTTACGGCTTCAAGGACCTGACCCCGAACATCTACCAGCGCGGATTCCTGATCCCCTGGCCGGTGCTGCGGGTCGGGCTGGGACCGCTGGATACTCCCGTGTTGCCCAGCATGAC
>CAYVVX010000614.1:0-2733 GCA_964455315.1 uncultured Planctomycetales bacterium
TCGCTGCGCGCCTGCCAGCAGCGCAGCGTCGCCATCGGCTCCGGCCCGCCGGCGATGGCCAGCGGCAGCCGGATCACCTCCACCGCCCCAGGACCATCGCGCTGCGGATAGCGCTGCCCGCTGACCGTCACCACTGATACCGCGTGACCGCGCTCCGCCAGCACCCGCGACATGGTCGCCACGTAGGTGCCGATCCCTCCACCCACTTCCGGTGGGTACTCGTGACTCACGAAGACGATCCGCATCCCTGCCCTCACCCCTCTCCGGCCGTCTCTTCACCGGCCAGTCCCTTGAAAACCCCGACCCGCCTGAGCAGACGATACGACAACTGCCTTTCCAGCCGGCCGATGGCCTGTTCGAGCCGTTCGAGCCGCCCTTTCAGTTCGCGACATTCCGCCTGCGACGCCTGCACCTCGTTCCACAGGCTGTCGCGCACCCGCTCCAGTTCCTCGATGAATGTCTTCTGGGCGGCCCAGCCCCGGCTCAGTCGCTCCGCCTCTTCGCCCAGGGCCTGGTTCTCCCCGGCCAGGCGCTCCACCTTCTCGCTCAGGGACCGGTTCTCCCCGGCCAGCCGCTCGCGCTCGCCCCCCTCCACAGCCAGCGCTGCCCGCTGAGCCCGCAGCTCGCGCTCGACGCACTCCAGTCGACCCACCATTTCGATCAGGCCGGGCTTGGGCTTCCACCCTGACAACTCGCCCGTCGGGGCTTGGCTGCCCGCCACAGGACTCGCGTCTCGTGGCGGGATCTTTCGATACGCCGCCTCCAGCTTCTCCAGCCAGCCCCGTCGCGCCTCCAGGCGCGAGCTGAAATCGACCGTCGGTCGCCGCTCCAGGAAGGCTCCGAGACTCTGCTCCGCGAACCCCAGCCCGCGAAGTTTCTGGGAGTAATAGTCGTTCTCCGCGAGCAGAAAGCAGGGGACGCCCAGGAGCCCGCACAGCAGCGCGGTGTGATACGAACAGCTCAACGCCAGGCCGGCACGCAGGCGAAGCGCGGATGTGGACGCTTCCGCCGCCGACCAGCGCAGCGCCAGACCGGCCAGGTCGACCATGCGGCAATCGTTGAACGGGAAACGATCCTCGAGCTGCTGCACCACGCAGAGGCTGTCCATCACCCGGTCAACGCGGCGGTCGCTGTAGGACGCCAGCAATGTGACCCGCGGCGGTCGCGCGGGAGCGTGCTTTCGGAGGTGGTCGTTCAGCGTGGCGAGATGTTTCGCACAGCGGGCCAGGCCGTCGTCGCCCGACGCCTGCCGTGTGTACGGTGAGATATTCAGGTGCAGGAGCAGGTCCGACGGCTCACCATCCGACTGACTGAACGCCGAGACCCTCTCCGCGAGAACTTCCGCCGAGTCGTCGAAGGAATCCTCGCCTGACACGCCGCACTGCGACAGCGCCCGCACCGATGCGGCGTCCCGTCCTCCTGCCAGCACCACCGGAAAGCGGGCCAGATGCTCCCGCAGCGATGGCACGAAGTCCTCGGCCACCTGCTGACCGCCGATCACGTAGTGCCCGACACCGAACCGCCCGTGGGCCGCCTCGGCCAGGGCCAGCATCCCCGCACCCCATGTGCGGTTGAGAAACCCCCCGCCATACATGTGCAGATGGGCGATCCGCGCTGAGCTTTCCAGCGGCGCGAGCCCCAGCCCATCCACCGTCATCGCCGCGAACGACCAGAACAACAGCCCGTCCACGCCGAACCAGGCCCGCATCCGCTCGATCAGCGACCGGTCCGTCAGCGATGCCAGGTCGCACAGGATCACCGGTTCGAGCCCCGTCTTCTCGCGATGGAACCGGATCGCCCCCTTGAGCTGGACCACGTCGCCAAAGTTGGCGTACCCCTGGTAGCCGCCCAGCAGCAGCACCGCCGGCTTGCCGCCGTCGACCAGCCCGCGCGTCGCCGCATCCGCGTACCAGAAGACGCTTGCGCTCATGTCACGCTCACTTCGAACGGATGACGGAACCGGAACCACATCGGGCGCTCACCATCCGGCGGCACGCGGAACGACGCGGCCGTCTCATCGTTGTGCAACAGCAGGTTGTCGGCCCGATCCTGGCGCGATACGCGGTTGATGCGCACGGCCACCGCGTAATTGCCATCGCGCAGGTTATTCACCGCCCTGAACCGCACCGTCTTCTCCTCCCCGGCCTTGAGCGAGAGACCCTGCCCGAATCTGTTGAACAGGCTCTCACCGGTCAGCTCGATGCCCAGGTAATCCTTGATGACAAACCCGACGCTCAGGCAGTCGATGTCTGACGCCGCCCGCAGCTTCACCTCCAGGATCAGGGCAGCGCCCTGGGCCACGATGTCGTTTGGCCTGCCGTTCTCATCGACGATCAGCGCCGACGTGAGCGACACCTGCCCGACAGTGCATGATGGAGCGGGAGAATCGCCCGCGAGGGTGGTCCCCGCCGCGCCGGCTTCCACCTGGGTATCCGATTGCTGGCGCCGCAGAACCTCCCGGTTGTTCTCCAGGTACAGCGATTCGACGTAGGCGTTGGACACCGTCCGCGCGTTGCCCAGCAGCCGCGTCCGCCCCTTCTCCAGCCACAGCCCGCGCTGGCAGATCGCCCGCACCGTCTCCGGATCGTGGCTCACGAACACCAGGGTCGTGCCGGCCGCACAGAGGTCGCGGATCCGCTGGATGCATCGATGCTGGAACTGTACGTCGCCCACCGCCAGGGCCTCGTCCACGATGAGGATCTCGGCGTTCACGTGCGTCGCGACCGAGAACGC
>CAYVVX010000614.1:2743-3783 GCA_964455315.1 uncultured Planctomycetales bacterium
GAACGCCAGCCGCAGGTACATCCCGCTCGAATAGGTCTTCACCGGCTGCTCGAGAAACTCGCCGATGTCCGCAAACGCGGCGATGCTGTCGAACCGCTCTTCCATCTCCCGCCGTGACAGCCCCAGGATCGCCCCGTTCATGAACACGTTGTCGCGCCCGGTCGCCTCCATGTCAAAGCCCGAGCCCAGTTCCAGCAGCGCCGCCACCCGCCCGTTGACCGCCACCTCGCCGTGCGTCGGCGCCAGCGTTCCGGCGATGATCTGCAGCAGGGTGCTCTTGCCGCTGCCGTTCCGCCCGATGATGCCGACCGCCTCGCCGCGCTCGACGGTGAGGCTCACGTCGTCCAGCGCCGTGAACTCGTGGTAGTACTGCCGCCGCCCCCAGGCGAAAGACTGCTTGAGCCGGTCCAGCGGGCGGGCGTAGATGCGGTACTGCTTGCTGACGTTGCGCACGTCGATGGCGATGGCGGAATCAGGCCGGGGTGTAGGCTCAGATGACATCGGCGAAGGCCCGCTTGCTCTTCATGAAGAAGGCATAACCCAGCAGCGCCAGCAGGCTCGATCCCGCCAGCGTCGCCAGCCACCAGTCCCAGCCGATCGACTGTCCGTGCATGAGCACTCGCCGGGCGTCTTCCACCGCGTGAGCCAGCGGGTTGATCCGCATGGCCCATTGAAACCGCTCGGGCACCTGGTCGATGCGGTAGAAGATCGGGGTCACGAAGAACAGCATCTGCACTACCAGCGCCACCGTGTGCCCCACGTCGCGGATGAACACGCCCAGCGACGCCAGCAACCAGCCCACCCCCGCCGCGGTCAGGCAGACCGGCAGCAGCACCAGCGGAAACAGCACCACCGTCCAGGCGAAGCCCTTGTGGATGATCAGGATCCAGCCCACCAGCCACACGCCGTAGCCGATCAGCATGTTGAACAGCGCCGTGCCCAGCCCGGAGATGACGAACACCTCCAGCGGAAACACCACCCGCTTGACGTAGTTGGGCACCGCCACCACCATCCCCGGCGAGCGGTTCACCACCTCCGCG
>CAYVVX010000615.1:0-3774 GCA_964455315.1 uncultured Planctomycetales bacterium
AAGTTTGTCGATCAGAAGTTCGACCTGGTCGTCACCGTCTGCGCCGAGACCGACAAGGCCTGCCCCGAGTTCAAGAACGCCAAAGCGCGCGAGCACTGGGACACGCCCAACCCCTCCGCCGCGGAGGGCGGCGACGATGAAAAACTCGACGCCTACCGTAAGGTTCGCGACGGCCTCGCCGAGCGCATCCGGAAGTACATCGCCGAGCACAGCGGCAAACCCGCCAGGCCGTAATCTGTTACGCGGCTCATGGCCGCGTGCCGATGCATCGAACGCGAATTGGCCGGCGCGGGGACCGCCACGACGAAGCAGGTCCGGCCGCTGCGAAGAAGTCTTCGCCTCGGGCAGGAGCTTACGGGATCAGTCGCGCTTCTTCCGGGTCGGGAGGCTTGGCGTTCATCTGCTGGGCCATGCCGAAGACCATCACTCGCGGGCGGGTGGGCGTGATTGGAGGGTTCAATTCGCCGCCCTGCTCCTGCCACCACTGCATGAACTTCGCCTGGGCTTCGGGTACGTCCTGCGGCGGAAGCATCTCCACCGGGCGGGCGCCCAGTTTCACCGGAACAGTCACGTCGCGAACGTCGCGTAGCTCGATGGTCAGGTGATCGCCCGGAGCGGCCGTCTGGAGGATGTTGTTGAGCACCAGCAGCCCGGTGCCGCCGCCCAGCGGACGCCCGTTGAGGCTGGCGATCTGATCCTTGGCCCGCAACCCGGCCTTCTCGGCCGGCGACCCGGGCAGGACGCCCTCGATACGCAGGCCGCCGGGCGTCACCTCGAACGAAGCGCCTTCCAGGGCTTTGCCCGGCTCGTCGCCCAGGGGCACATCCAGGGCCCGGGGCACGCCCTGGGTCCGCAGCACGCGGATGGACAGCTCGCTGCCGGGCTTCATGGCCGAGATCTGGGTGATGAAGGTGGCCGGCGTGGGGTCGTCGGGCAACTCCCTGCCGTTCACCGAAACAACAATATCCTTGTCGATGAGCCCGCTGCTCTCGGCGGAGAAGCCGGGTATGACGCGCTCGATGATCACCCCGCGGAGGGTTTTTCCGGTGCCGTCGACGGGGATGGTTTCGACCCGCTGATTGACCTGGATGCCCAGGAAGCCGCGGCGCCCCTCGATCTGCTCACGGTAGATGATGTGTTCGGCGACGTAGCGCAGGCGGCGCTTGACCTCGTAATCCTCCGCGGCCACGTAGGCGGCGTAGATGCTCGGAAGGCGGGATTGCTCCAGATCGCATAGCTGCTCGGTGGCCTGCTGGCGCTGGGTGAAAAGCGGACTGGAAAGCTGCTCGATCCACGCGCGGACTTCGGGCGTCAGGGGCTCTGCGGCGGCGGACCGGGCCTGCGCTGCCGGAACCTGGGTCGGCGGCACCGCGGCGGCAACCAGCATGATCACAACGGACAGCATGAGTCCGAACACAGCCCCCTGGTTCACGGGACGACGGGCATTCCGGGCATGGAAACCGGCCTGCGCTGCACGCACACGGCCCGGCGGTCAATCCACGACCCGACAATACTCTATCATAAGCCGGTCCCGACCGATTGCGAAGCACGAACCCGATACCCCGGTTATCGGCCGCTGACAGCTTGGACGTTCGGGAACTTCGGCGAGTTCCGGGGATGCGCCCGCCGGAGGGAGCCGCCCGGGGTCACACCGGCAGCCCGGCGACGAGCCGGCCGCCCTGGCTGGCCAGGAAGTTCACCTTTCGCTGGATCATCTGCAGGAACCGGAACCCCTCCATCCGCCCGAAGGAGCCGGTGGCGGCGATGGGCAGGACGGCCTCGGCGATGAGAGCCTCGATCATCAGGTCGGGCAGACACTGGAGCTGGTCCGCGGGCAGGGGGCGTTCGGCGTCGTAGCCGGCGAGGAAGAGCCGGAGCCGATCCTCGTCGAGCCGGGCGGGCCACTGCTGCGGCTCGACCGGTCCGCCGATGATCGAGAACTGGAGAGCGCCGTTGGCGACGTCGGTGATCGGCGGCAGCAGGTGCAGCGAGTCGTAGTCGACCACCGCGAGTACCCTGCCGTTGGCGAAGACCATGTTGCCGGGATGCCAGTCGGCGTGAACGATCTGCGTCGGCCAGTCCGCGTAGCCGGCCCGGTCGATCCGCTCGGCGGCGGAGTCATAGGCTTCGAAGACCGCGCCCAGGGTGGCCAGCAGCTCCGACTCCCTGCCGGCGACGCTGTCGTCCAGGGCGATGGTGGAGGGGATGTTGGAGAGCGCCTGGCGGACGCCTTCGGCATCGTGGTAGCCGCGGGAGGACGGCTCGAAGTCGCTGCGGTACGCGGCGGCGAGCCGATGAAACCTTGCGAGTTGGCGCCCGGCGTCCCCGGTGGCGGCATCGGATCCGTCGTAGCTCTCGCCGGGAACGAACTCGAACAGCTCATAGATCTGCTCGTGGCGCAGCAGCATGGTGTCGTCATCATCGCGGAGAGGAATCAACCGCGGCAGCGGAAAGCCATGTCCGGCGAGGTGCTGCTGAAGTCCGTGTGAGAAGGCGGCGCGCAACGCTGAGAAGTGCCGGCTGGTGCGCCGTTTGAGCAGGAAGGTACCCAGGTCGGTCACGACGATGGCCTTGGGCGATCGGCGGGACCCCTTGAAGTGGCGGTCGATGCGCCGCACCCGTCCGATGCTGTAATGGCTTAGCACCGCCGAGAGCTCTTCATCGTTGAAATCCGCTCGTGATCGGCCGTTCAGGATCACCGGTCGGCTCATCCTCCGGGTAGAACCGTCCGTGGCGGGGGTCGGCTCCGGGGTCCGGCGGCGCCAGGTCGCCGGTCCTCAGAGGGTCAGGGCGGGTGATCCTTCCGTGGATCGCCCGCGTTTTCCTCTTGCTTCGGCGGCATGCCGGCGGCCGCCTCTGCTGCGTATCATATCCGCCGGGCGGTCGGGTCGACAAGGCCCGCCGGGTGCGGCCCTCGTGGGTCCGGCTTCTCGTCGGGGGCTCAGGGAAGCTGGTTGATCTCGTTGATCATCAACCGCAGGGTGCCGACGCTGCGCCGGTCGAACCGAAGCGTCAGCCGGGCGAGCCCGGGCAGTTCGTTCTGTTCGCCCTCCACGGGCCCGTCAAACTGCACGATTCTGTCGCCCTTGACCACGATCTTCCCATAGGTGTCGTTGAGCTTCTCGACGGCTTCCGTGGGGATCGGCGAATTCAGCCGCAGCACCAGGGTGTCGTTGACGTAGCGCATGGAATGGTAACGCCGGTAGAACCGCACGATTTCCTGGACCGCGACTTCCGCGTCATCAGTCACCTTGAAGAGATTCATATCCTCCGGGCTGATCATCCCGGTGCGAAGCAGCTCGGCGTTGACATAGGTGCGCCAGTGCTGCCAGTAGGTGCCGCCCGGCGCGTCGATCAGCACCACGGGCATCAACCCGGCCTTGCCGGTCTGGACCAGGGTGAGGGCCTCGAAGCCCTCGTCCTGGGTGCCGAAGCCGCCGGGGAACAGGGCGATCGCCGACGCTTCCTTGAGGAACAGCAGCTTCCGCGTGAAGAAGTACTTGAAGTTGATCAGCTTGGAATCATCGGCGATGACCACGTTGGTCTTCTGCTCGAAGGGCAGGCGGATGGCGACGCCGAAGCTGGCCTCGCGCCCGGCGCCGTCGTGCCCGGCGCGCATGATGCCGTCGCCGGCCCCGGTGATGACCATCCAATCGACCTCGCGCATGCGGCGGGCGAAGAGGTCGGCCTGGGCATAGTCAGGGTGACCCAGCGGGGTGCGGCTGGAGCCGAAGATGCTCACCTTCCGCGTGTTGGTGTACGGTGCGAAGACCT
>CAYVVX010000616.1:0-3771 GCA_964455315.1 uncultured Planctomycetales bacterium
TCTGTTTCAGCCGAGTTATCGGATGTTCCTGGAGGAGCTGGTGGTGTGGCGCGGCGATTCGGCCGAGCCCTTCGAACTGCTCGACGTTGGCTGCGGCACGGGCACCTTCGACGGGATGCTGGCCGGCTCGCCCCTGCCGGCACGGGTGACGGGGATGGACTACGCCCCGGCCATGTGCCGGGTCGCGGATCAGAAGGCGGAGCGCGCCGGCGTTCGCGGTCGGGTTCGCTATGTGGCCGGCGACAGCGAGCACCTGCCCTTCGCCGACGGCTCGTTCGACGTGGTCACCTGCAGCAACTCCTTTCACCACTACCCGCATCAGCAGAAGGTGATCAAGGACATGAGGCGGGTGCTGCGTCCCGGCGGGCGGCTCATGCTCATCGACGGCTTCCGCGACAACGTGGTCGGATGGATGATGTTCGACGTGATCATCACCACCATCGAGAAGCGGGTTTACCATGCCCCCTGGCCGGTGATCCACGACTACTTCGAGGTGGCCGGGTTCCGCGACATCCGGCGGCGCAAGTTCAACCTGTTGTTCCCGCTGCTGCTGACTGTGGGGGTGGCGTAGGCATCCGAACCGCCCAAGTCCATCACATCAGCGGGTTCGGGGTGTGATCCGGGAGTGAATGAGGAGCCGTTCGCCGCCTAATCCAGTTCCACGGCGCCGCTGCGGGTGCGCTTGGTGGCGGCACGTCGGGTCTTGGAGGCGAGACGGTTCCGGTCGGCCGATGCCGGCGGGCGGGTGGCCTTGCGGGGCTTGGGCTCGTGAAACGCCGTCGCCATCAGCTCGACGAAGCGGTTGACCGCGGCCCGGCGGTTGGCGAGCTGGGTGCGCTCCTTGCTGGAGACGATCTTGAGCACGCCTTCCTGGTTGATCCGGCTGGCCAGGTTCTTCTTAAGCTGGGTCTTCTGGGCGCCGGACAGGGACATGCTCTTGACCACGTCGAAGTGCAGCGTCACCCGGGTGTTGACCTTGTTGACGTTCTGGCCGCCGGGCCCCGGGCTGCGCTCGAACGAGAAGGACAGCTCGTGTTCACTGACGCCGATGCCGGGTGCGATCTCAATCACGGGGTCTCCACTCCAGCCATCTGCGGCGTGGCATCATCGACCGGCAGGGGAAAAGACCCTCGCCCTGCGATGAGCACGCCCGGACCGACGGCAATTCGCCGGTCGCAATTCTGACGGGCATCCGGCTCGACCTGCCGGACGCAGGGTGCATTATACGCGATCCGGCGGGTGGAAAAAACCCCGGCCTGCGGCGGGGGAAACCAGCCGGGTGGCGGCGGCCCCGGTGGCGCCTCGAAAAGGGGGTCCGCTTTATAATGGCCCGGTCGCCCGCGATCAGGTATTGACCATCAGGGGACCGGCGGGGAGAGTAACGCCCGAGTGGATACATGGACGCGCGGTCACCGGAGTCCATCCGGTTCGCGCCGGCAGACAACATCAGGAGGCTGCACATGGCCGCGGGACAACCCAAAAAGCCTTTCTACATCATGGTGGGCATCGTGGTGGCGGCGCTGGTGGCGTTCGCGGTGTTCCGCAGCGACATCTTCGCCCCCAAGGCACCGACCCACGGCACCGGCGGCGGTTCGGGCCCGATCACGCCCGACGACATCAGGGCCATCGCCGAGAGCGCCGACAACCCCGCGGGCATCACCACGGTGAAGGAGTACGCCTTCGTTCCGGCCGCCAAGCTGCCGGAAGTGAAAGGAACCTCCGATTACGCGGCGCTGAAGGATAAGACGGTCCGCTTCGCCCTCAATGTCTGGGCCGGCTGGGCGCCGATCATCTTCGCCAACCAGGGCTTCTCCGCCGGCAAGGTCTGGAAGACGCCCGACGGCGAGGAGTTCCGCGTCGAGCTGGTGCTGATCGACGACCCGGTGGCGATGCGTGACAGCTACGCCAACGGCCAGGTGCACATCGGCTGGGCCACGCTGGACATGGTGCCGCTGTTCATGGAGGGGTTCGTCGACGCCGGCGGAAAGCCCAAGGACAGCCGGATCATGCCGCGCATCTACCAGCAGGTCGACTTCTCCAATGGTGGCGACGGCATCGTGGTTCGCGATTTCATCAAGACTGTGGCTGACCTGCGCGGGCGCAAGCTGGTCCTGGCCCAGAACTCGCCATCGCACTACTTCGCCCTGAACATGCTCGTGGCCGGCGGGCTTCAACCGACCGAGGTGAACTGGGTCTTCACCAACGACGCCTTTCAGGCGGCCGCGGCGTTCAACACCGACAAGGAGCTTGCCGGCTGCGTGTCCTGGGCGCCGGACATCTACAACCTGGAGGAGGTTCGCGGCAACCGCATGCTGGTGTCCACCGGCGAAGCCAACAAGCTCATCGCCGACGTCTGGTTCGCCCGGGCGGACTTCGCCAAGGATCATCCCGGCATCATCGAGGGGCTGGTCCGCGGCATCTTCGACGGCATGACCGACCTCAAGCTCCAGGCCAACCAGCAGACCGCCGCCGGTCTGATGGCCAAGGGATACAACATCCCCGAGACCGACGCCCTGGGCATGCTGGCCGACGCGCACAGCACCAACTGGGCCGAGAACTACCAGTTCTTCATGAACCAGAACAACCCGGCCAACTTCGAGAATGTCTGGGACCAGGCCTATCGCCTGTATCGCAAGATCGGCTCCATCGCCCATCGCCCGGTCCCCTTCGACCAGGTCATGGACTTCTCGGTTATCGCCAAGCTGGGCAGGGAGGAGAAGTACGCCTCCCAGAAGGACGAGTACACGGTCAAGTTCGCGCCCGCATCGGCGCTGTCCATCCAGGCCGAGGACGAGATCCTCACCAACACCTCGTACATTCACTTCTATCCCAACAGTTGGGATCTGGAGTACAAGGTGACCAAGACCATCGACGGCAAGTCGGTCGAGGAGCTGTACGACCCCAACGTCAAGCCGGTGCTCAAGGAGATCGCCCGCATCGTCGGGCAGTTCGGCGCCGCCCGCGTGGTCATCGAAGGGCATTCCGACAGTTCGATGAAGGGGCAGGTGCCCGACTCGCTGGTCAAGACCCTTTCCCAGAACCGGGCCAATGCGGTGAAGGAGGCGCTGGCCAGGAATCATGAGCTCAACCCCAACCAGTTCGCGGTCAAGGGCATGGGCTGGGACAAGCCCGCGGACCCGAATGACCCCATGAACCACGCCAAGAACCGGCGCGTCGAGGTGAAAGTCTACCCGGCCGAGAAGCAGGGCTCCTGATGGGCGCGCATTCCGACCAGGCCGGGCCCAAGCGCGGTCAGCCGCTTCCTCCGCCGGCGCCGGGCGCTCCGCCGAATCCGTCGGCCACGGCGGGGATCGAGGCATCTTCGCCGGACGGCCCCGGAGGCTGGTTGGCCCGGCCGCTGCGGTGGTTCTTCACCCTGCGCGGCGGGATCGCGTGGTGGCAGCCGGTGGTCGCCGCCGGGTTGTGCCTGGCGACGGTTCTGCTGCTGTGGTGGTCGGTGACCCGGGGGGTGTCCGAAGAGCGGGTGCTGTCCCGGACCTTACTGCCTTCCCCCACTGAGACTTTCAGCAGCTTCCTCTAGCTGTGGTTCGAGCGCGAGCTGACCCGCAACATCTGGGCCAGCCTGCGCCGGGTGCTGCTCGGGTTCGGGCTGGCGACGCTGATCGGCGTACCGCTGGGCGTGCTGTGCGGCTGCTTCGCGTGGATCAACGCGTTCTTCATGCCCGTTTCGATCTTCGGGCGCAACATCCCCATCGCCGCGCTGAGTCCGCTGACCTTCGCCCTGTTCGGCATCGGCGAGATCCAGAAGGT
>CAYVVX010000617.1:0-3765 GCA_964455315.1 uncultured Planctomycetales bacterium
TCCATCCGCGATGCACGACATGCCCCCCTGCGGAACCCGAGGCAGCGATAATGGAAACGGGGCGGGAGGCTTCACGCTTCCCGCCCCGCGAATCACGGCCATGTTACCTCTCGGCAGGGTGCTGCCGAAGGATGCAGAATCAGGCCACGGCCTTCGGCTTGCGACGCAGCAGGGCGGCCCCGCCGGCGATCAGCAGCAGGATGCTGCCGGGCTCCGGGGTGACCTGGGTGATGCGGACCATGCTCCAGGCGCGGTGGATGTCCCACGGGAAATCCCACTTGGCGTACAGCACGCTGCCGCCGGTCATGTAGACCTCGGAGCCGCCGGCGGGAGACTGCGGGCCGGGCCCGGCCGCGTGCCAGGTGCCGCGGGCGCCCGCGCCGGGACCGCTGCCGAGATACTGGTGGTTGGTGCCGAACATGCCGCCCCAGGGGATGTTGGGATCGATCGGGAAGACATCGCCGCCGTAGCCGTTGTACTGCACCTCGATGGGCTGCCAGTCCAGAGCGCCGGTGGTGGGTACGAAGGCCTCAATGGTGAACAGTTCGGGGCCCGCCGGGAACGCGGCTCCTGCCGACATGGAATGGACGTTGCCGGTGCTCCACCACACCCGGCGGACACCGTCGGCATTGTCACCCTGCTTGGCATCGGTTCCAGCGTAGCCCGCCCCGGCCAGCGTCGTGAAGCTGCCGTCGAGCCGGTCGATGGGCAGGATCCACCAGTCGCCGGCCGCTCCAAACGCGGGCAGCGCCATGGCCGCGACCAGCCCCAGGGACATCATCATTTTGCGCATGTCTACTCCTCCTCTTGAAACACGAAACGTGGAAAACACATCAGGCTGGCGCACATCGCCATACCTGGACGGGACAAGTGACGGACCCGGTCCCCCCGAGCGACCGGTCGGTGAAGCTGTGGGCGGTCACCACCTCCACTGGATTCGCCAGGCCGTGATCCGCCGCGTACATCACACTGCTTCTTCAGTTTTTCAGAACAGCTCCTCTGTGCACATTGTATCCGAGTTGCGTCATCGACCACAAGGCGAAAACAGCCGATTTTCCGAGGATTTGCGCATGTTTTTCGCTTTGGCGAGTTGCGCGATTTAAACCCGCGGCGTCATTGCGCGCGGCCGGAGAGCTTCGTGTCGCATGCATCGTGTCTCAGGCGGCACAGCGATGACATCCGAGCCGCTCTGCGACGTGCGCCGCGATCCCCGACCCCGCCGAATCTCTCGATTAGCGCGATTTAACAGTGACCGGAGTGGTGCTCTGCCGTGTTTGCCGGGCCATGCGGATCTGCGACAGGCGGGTTGGCGTTGCGCCTGCGAATCGCACCGCGGCCTCCGGCCGATCGTCGCCGCGGTGGGCGCGTTTCCGGACCACCTGCGCGCTGTCGACTCTTTACGAACACATCCGAAGCGTCGTACCATACTGCCCGCCGCGTGGCGATCCCTCCACGATGTCTTCCAGGTGAAGGAGTTCCGATGCGTTTCCTGGCCTGCCTCCCGCTGCTGTTGACCTGCACCTTCGTTCACGCCGGATGGAAGGTTTTGCCTCCATCGGACGATCGCCAGGCCCTGCCGAAGGAGATCCCCGCGGACGCGAAGGACATCGCCCCCGGTGACAAGTGGACCGACGACAACAAGTTCCGCTGGATGATCGGCGACTTGCAGATCCCCGCGGAGGTGGAAGGCAAGCCAACCGCGGGACAGACCGTCGCCCTGCGCTTCAATTGCGGCGACGGCGGCGAGGTCTGGGTCAACGGCAAGCTCGCCGCCCGCTACGACAACGACCATCCCGCCCTGGTCCCGCTGACCTGGAAGGCCAGGCCCGGCGAACAGGTCCGCGTCCAGGCCATGATCTATGCCAAGGTCCAGGGCGGCGACAGCTTCGGTGAGGCCAACTTCGCGATCATCGAACCGAAGCGGGCCCACCAGCCGCTGGCGCTGAAGGTCGACGCCTCCGCCGCCGGCGACCCGGTCCCCGACGGGATCATCGGGCTCAGCCAGGGCGGCGGGCTGTCCGACTACAACGACGACACGGCCGCCAAGCTGCGCCAGGGAGGCTTCCGCTGGTTCCGCATGGATAACGTGTTCACCATGGTGGTGCAGGGCAAGGACGGCGAACTGACCTGGCACTGGGAGGACTTCGACAAGCGCGTCGACTTCGTGATGGGTAAGATGAAGGCGGACCTGATCCTGTGTGCATCGTACATGCCCATCCCCTTCGACGCGGTCGAGAATCACGACCGCCAGTCGGCGCCGAAGAGCTACGAGGCCTGGGCCGACCTGTGCCACAAGGCGGCCCAGCGGGCCATCGACAAAGGCCATCGCATCCCCTTCTGGGAAGTGTGGAACGAGGTCAACACCGGCTGGCTCAAGCCGGGCCCGGAGGACAAGGGCGGCGACCCGTACCGCAGGATCTATAACGAAGCCCGCGGCGAGCCGCAGTTTGAGGAGGAGGTCCTCCGCCGCTTCGAGGCCTACTGCAAGCTCTACGAGGCCACTGTCAAGGGTGTCCGCAAGGCCGATCCGAAGGCGAAGTTCGGCGGGCCGGCGTTGGCCAGCGGGCCGTTCGAGCACGGCGACACCTGCGGGCACTGCTTCCACGGGCGCGGTTTCGCCAAGGGGCTGATGCTGTTCTGCAGGGAGCGCAACCTGCCCCTGAACTTCGTGAGCTGGCACGAGTACTTCCACCCGCAGGAAGTTTTCACCCGCCAGGTGGAGGCATTCCGTGAATACCTGGCCGACGTGCCGGAGATCGAGAAGCAGGTCGAGTCCTGCATGATCACCGAGTGGAACGAGGCCTGGTGGACCAACCGCCCCATGGACAACGAGATCGGCGCCGCCTGGGCGGCCGACTGCGTGGTGCGATCGTTCATCCCCAACAGGATCGACCGCCCGTGCTTCTTCTACATGAAACAGAACGACATGAACTTCCGTGGCGACTTCAGCCTGCTGATGGCCAACAACACGCCCAAGGCGTCCTTCAACGTGTGCAGGATCTTCAACAACCTCAGCGGCCGCTGGGTCAGGCTGACCGGCGCGGACAACGACGTGTCCGGCGTGGCATCGTACGACCCGGAGAAGAAGAAACTGTCGGTGGTCCTGGTCAACTTCGGCTACCGCTACGGCTTCCAGCGCAAGGTCAAGCTGGATATCGCAAGTCTGCCCGAGGCGATCCAGGGGGGGGCGTGGAAGGAGTGGCTGGTTGACGCCACCCACAGCAATGTGTGGAACGACAAGGACCAGGCCGAACTGGCCCAGGCGGCCTTCGGCCCGGTCGACGGGGCGAGGCTGACCCTCGAACGGACCCTGATGCCGAACTCGGTGACGCTGATCGAGGTGACCGGAACGCAGGCCCGGTAACCGGACCGGTTGACCCCCGGCAGTTCCCTGCTCTGCGCTCCGCAGGAATCCTCGCGAGCGGCGGAGATTCTCCGTAGCGTCCGGCCCCCGTACCGGCCGGTTCTCCTCGCAGCGTCCGGCCCCCGTGCCGGACGTTTCGCGTGGGACGCTGCGGCGTCGAGGCGGGGGAGGGTCGGGGCACGGTTTTTCTGCCGATTTGCTTCGCCACATGACTGGCATCGGTTATCATCAAAGTGGAGAGGGGTACGCTTAAGTCTCACTTGAGGCTGGGCAAGGGGCGCTTTGGCAAAGGGGTCGCGTTGCCGGGGACGGGGCGCGGTCGCCTGTCGCGGAACAGTCCTGCTCGTGCAACTCAGGGTGGTGTGGTATGCGCTCCGCCCAACGATCACGTGACGCGCGGT
>CAYVVX010000618.1:0-3764 GCA_964455315.1 uncultured Planctomycetales bacterium
CACTGGGGTGGGGGATCGTGGCGGGCACAGACAGACTGCGACAATGTCGACATCCGGTGCCGGCTGGAGGCCCGAGGGTTCACGTCCGCACCGAAGGAGCTGGTCCGGGACGTGGTTGGGAGGGTGGCGGAGCAGTCCGAGATCGACACAGCGCGTGTCTGGGCCGAGTCTCTCCGTTGGGATGGGGTGGCCCGTGTCGACACCTTTTTCGAGCGGGTAGCCGGGGCTGGTGGGGGGCCCTATGCAAGGGCGGTCAGCGCCTACCTTTGGACCGCGCTGGCTGGGAGGGCGATCACGCCCGGATGCAAGGCCGACATGGTGCCGGTCCTGATCGGTGGTCAAGGGACCGGAAAGACCCGGCTGGTGGAGGCGATCGCGCCGGAGGAGTCCACGTTCGTCGAGGTTGACCTGAGCCACCGGGACGACAACCTTGCCCGGGCGCTCAGGGGCAAGCTGGTAGGGGAGCTCGCCGAGCTGAGGGGGCTGACCAGCAGGGACGCGGAAAGCATCAAGGCCTGGATCAGCCGGAGGGTCGAGGAGTGGACCCCGAAGTATGTGGAACATGTCCGGGCGTACCCGAGAAGGGTGGTCCTGCTCGGGACCGGAAACGTCACCGAGTTCCTCGATGACGATACCGGGGAGCGCCGGTGGCTGCCGATCAAGGTCGGCAAGATCGATGTCGAGCAGGTGGTCAGGGAACGGCAGCAGCTGTGGGCGGAGGGGGTCGCACGGTACCTGGCCGGCGGGGTTGAGTGGGAGAACGCGCAAAATCTTGCAGCTGAGGTCCATGCGGAGCACAAGGTCGGGGATCCGTGGGCGGAAGTTATTGCAGGCTGGCTGGACGGGGCCGACAGCCGTGGCGGGGGTGTAGCCCTTCTCGATGTAGCCCTAGGGGCCCTAGGGATAGAGCCTAGGCTGGTCGGGCGACGTGAAGAGCTGCGGATAGGCAAAATCTTGCGGAAACTGGGATTTGTAAAAGTCAACGTGAGAGTGGACGGGGGTGTGGGGAAGAGGTGGAGAAGGGCTATGGGGTCACAGATGGGCAACGAAAAAGCTCAATGAAATCAACCTTGTAGCCGTTGTAGCCCTTGTAGCTCTAGTTAGTAAGAAGGGGTGGGAGTAGTAGAAAAAGGGGGTAAAAAAAAAAAAGTTACAATACTTACAAAGCGCCAGGGCAACAATAGGGTTTTCAAGGGCTACAAGGGCTACATAGGCTACATGCTAAAAATGGCAAGTAAGCGCAAAAAGGTCAGCGACCAGCAGGCTCGCGAGATCGTAGAACTTCGCCCGATGCCGTTGCGGCAGATCGCGGCACGGTACGGGGTATCGCTTTCGTGCGTCGCGAGGATCGCCCGGGGCGAACGGCGCAACGACGCGACCGGGGTGCGGCCCGCGCCGGCGACCGAGGCCGAGCGGGCCCTAACTGCGATCGTGGTGCGGTGGCGGAAGGGGCGTGCCCACCTGCGGTAGTGGGGCGGGGATAATCCCCGGCCCATGGACGCACCGACCTGGATCCAGCCCTTTCTCACCGCGCTTGCCGGTGGGTCGACCGTCAGCGAGGCTGCCTCGGCTGCCGGCATCGCGTCGACGACCGCCTACGCCCGCCGCCGGACCTGCGCCGATTTCGCAGAGGCCTGGGCCAACGCGCTGGAGGACAGCACCGACATCCTGGAGGCCGCAGCACGCTCCAGAGCCGTTCAGGGGGTCGCTGAGCCGGTTTTCTGGCAGGGGGAGGTGGTGGGGTACCGGCAGGTCTACAGCGACGCCCTGTTGGCCCTTCTGCTGCGTGGCAGGCGCAAGTTGTTCGCGACCGAGCGGACCGAGCTGACCGGGGCCGACGGCGCCCCGGTGGCGGTCGACGCCACGACCCGGGCAGCCCGGGTCGCGGCCTTGCTTGACGCGGCCCGGCAGCGTCAGGATCTGGTCTGACCCGTGGTCATCACAGCCGCCCCGATCCCGCTCCCTCAGGGGCCGGCCGATCAGTTCTCGGTCGCACCCCAGCATCCTGTCGGGGCGATCGTGATAACCAATGTCGACGAGAACCCCGGAACCACGCTTGGGTATGGGACCTGGGCCAAATACGCGGCCGGCCGGGTGCTGGTCGGGGTTGATACCGGTGATGCTGATTTCAGCCCGGTAGGTATCGAGGGTGGCGCGAAAACTGTTTACATCTGAGGTGACCCATGAGCAAGTCCAATGCGTTCGAGACCGCACTGCTGAACCACATTTTTCTCAACAACGCGATCGCCAACATCGGGGACGCCACCGGCCTACCGGCCAGCGCCACCGCCGGCAGCCTCTACATGTCGCTTCACACGGCCGACCCGGGCGAAGCCGGCACCCAGGCGACCAACGAGATCGGGTATACCAGCTACGCCAGGGCCGCTGTCGCAAGGAGCGGGGCGGGCTTCACGGTATCGGGTAACCAGATATCGTTGGTGGCGAACGTGGTATTCCCGGCAGGGACCGGGGGCAGCGGCACGGCAACCCACTGGGGAATTGGTTCGAGCGCATCGGGCGCTGGCCTTTTGCTCTACAAGGGCTCGATCTCGCCGGGTATCGCGTGTGGCAGCGGGGTGACCCCTACGCTGACCGCCGGCGCGCTCGCGACCGAGGACTGACGCCGCATCGCGGCACCTGGGACCGTGATCCGCCATGCGGTCCAACTGCGTAGTATTCGCGGTGCTGCTGTACCTGCGACTGCGGCGACGGTGGGCCCGCGAGCTGGACCGCGGGGTGCTGACGCCTGTGCCGCGTTTGGTGTTTCGCGGATCGTTCATTCGCGGCGGCCCGCTCCACCTTCTCGTCGGGCGCGGCCGCAGGGATGGGACTTTGCGGGTGGTTTCCTACAAGCCGCCGATGCACAAGAAGCCGTATTGGGGCCACGCTGGCCTATTCCGTGGCCGGATCAACTGAAGGACTGACATGACCCAACTGACGAATGCCCAACTGGCGACCCTCGCTGCAGCCATCGCGGGGGAGACGGACCCTGAGTTCGTGGCCTACCGCACCAACGGACAGACGACGCTGATGGCCGGCTGGTACAACCAACCAAGCGCCACCGCCGCATGGATGAACGCCGCGGAGCGTGCCGTGCTGTTCGAGGCCACCAACGTCGTCAAGTTCGACAGCCTGGCCGCCGGCAAACGCGATGCATGGCGGCTGATGATGGACAACACGCCGATCGACTTCGGGCGCAATGCCATGCGCAAAGCGGTGCAGGACATCTGGGGCAATACCGACAGCGTCCCGGTGCTGGTGGATCTGACGGAAATGGCAACCCGCGCCCAGGCGCTGTTCGGCGGCAACAGCAAGACGACCAACACCGTGACGGCGCTGGATCGTGACTTCGAAGGTGAACTGGTGTCCGAGGACATCAGCGCCGCGCTCGCGCTCTGAGGTGACCCATGGCAGACCTAACCCGAAGCGGCTATCTCGCGTCCGCGATCTCGGTTGTCTGGACATCCGGGCAGGCGCTGAATTCAGCAGTCGACGACGAGTACACCGACCTGTCCGACGAGATCGACAACAGCACGAACAAGTACCTCATGGCCGACATCGAGGTCGTGCTCGCGTCGGCAGCGTTCACCGGGACCGACTCCGCGATCGAGGTCTTTCTGGTGCCCTCGGTCGATGGCACCAACTACCCGAACTGGACCGGCAACGGTACCACGGCGGAGCAGGAGAACCTGAACCACTTCGTCGGCATGGTGATCACGTCGGGGGCCACGGAGGCGCAGCGGCTGGTCCTGCGCAACGTCGAG